>NZ_JBKFTN010000014.1:89356-181278 GCF_050432945.1 Pseudomonas sp. 18173 | reverse complement strand
CTTGAACTCGCGGGTGTAGACCTTTCTTTCGTTCATGGAACCTCCAAGTTGGCGAAATCATATCGCCCTTAAGAGGTGTCCGGAATTATTAGGCCAGTTCAAGCTCGCTCCTACAGGGATCACAGGCTTTCTGTAGGAGCGAGCTTGCTCGCGAAAAACCAGAGAACACCGCAGGAGTCAGGTTTCCCGCGTCATCGTCGGCCTACATCAGCGATTGAGCCAAGGGTAGCGCGCGGTGTCCTGGCTGCCGTAATCAGGGTCCAGGTAGATGAAGCAGCGCTGGATCTTGAAGTCGCGAATTTCGAATACGTCAGCCCAATAACCGGCACCCGCCGCGGTCGGTACACCGGCGCGCCATGGTCCGTCCACGTGTTCGCCGAAACTGGTGCCTTCGCAGACCAGTGTGTCAGTGCCGGTCAGGATCCAGTTGAAGTGTGCGTAGTCGTGGGTGATCGACTTCAAGCGACTGCCCAGGTCCGCGAACATCTGACCGATCTGTTCACGACCGGTGGCCAGGCCCCACTTTGGGAACAAGACCTGCGCGTCGTCGGCGAACAGGTCGAGAATGCTGCCGCCGGTAGAGGTGATGCCGCCGTTGTCGAAGGCTTTGAGGTATTCCAGGGCGACCGATTTACGTTGTTCGTCGGTCATCGTCAGGGTGCTGATCATGGCTGTCTCCGGAGTGTTTCTGGGAAGGGGCTGCGGTCAGTGCAGCGACTTAATGTAGGTGATGATCTTCTGCCGTTTGGCCGGGTCGCCCTGGGCATAGACCATGGCACTGCCCGGCGCGACGGCCTGGGTATCGGTCAGCCAGGCGTCGAGCATCTGTTCGTCCCACACCTTGCCGGACACGGCTTTGCTGTAGCCGTCGCTGTAAGTGAAGTTGGATTCGCTGGCGGCCTTGCGACCCAGCAGCCCGAACAGGTTCGGCCCCTGCCCTGGCGGCCCGCCCTTGTCGAAGGTGTGGCAGACCGCGCAATGGTTGGTTGCCAGTTTTTGCGCGAGTTCCAGATCGTCGGCCAGAGCAACGCCAGCCAGACCGAAACTGGCAGCCAGCATCAACAGCACCGGGGCTTTTCGCGGGAAATGACTCATAGTGTTGTTCTCATTCAATCACGGGTTAAGGCATCGACGGGCCGCGAGTGACGGCGACCCGGGGTTGATTCAGCTGCGACTCGCCTCCTTGTGCGCCTGGTTCGCCGCGCGATAGGCGAAGGCGATGATCGGGCCGAGTGTCGAACCGCCTGCCCAATAGGCGCGACCGGAAGCCGACGCCACACAGTTACCGACACCGTACAATCCCGGGATCGGCGCATTGGCGTTGTTCAGTACCTGCCCGACGGAGTTGGTTTTCGGTCCGCCCTTGGTGTCCAGATTGCCGCCCGTTATCAACGCGGCGTAGTACGGGCCTTTCGCGGCCAGTGGGTACATCGTCAGGTTACCGGTGCGATCGGGTTTGACCGGGCCGGTGAAGACGCCCTGGATCGCCAGCTCACCACGATGGAAGTCCAGATCCTTGCCATTCTTCGCCAGATCGTTGAAGCGTTTGAGCGTAGCCTTGAGGTTGAGAATGAAATCCGTGCTGAGCTTCAGGCCACCAATATCGGAAGCATGTTTATCGAGTCGCGCCGCGATGTTCGTCGCCAGCTCTTCGAGGGTTTCGCCACGGACCACATGACGGTCGTTGCCGCCCTTGGGCACGATGGGCGAGCCGTATTCATCGCTGCTGCAGTTGTCCTGGGCCTGCTGGTCCCAGATCGAAAACATCACCAGGTTCGGGTATTCGGCTTTATTGCCATCCCACTGGAAAAAGGTCGGCACCATTTCGTTGTAGACGGTCTTTTCGTTGACGATCCGCTTGCCGTACTTGTTCACCATCAGCATCGAATCGCCGTTCATGGTGAAGATGCCGGACATCGAACCGTCCTTGGCCAGGGCTTTTTCCAAAAGAATCGGGCACGACCATGCGTAGTTCATGTTGCGCAACTGCACGCCCAGCTCACTGGAAATGCGGATGAAATCACCTTCGTTAGTCAGCGCCGCGCAGCCGCCATAGACCGGGGCGTTGAGGAAGTTGCGGCGCAACTCCGGATCGTGGGTGAAACCGCCGGTGGCGAAAATCACCGCTTTGCGCGCCTTGACCCGCTCACGCGTGCCCTCTTCGGTTTCGACTTCGACACCCGCCGCCTCACCCTTGCCGTTCATGATCACTTTCACTACCCGTTCGCCGGTGCGGATCTGCACCCCGTCACGCTTGGCGGCGGCGGTCAGCGTGCGGATCGCAACGCGACCGCCGTCGGACATGCTCGGCCGCGCTTCCTTGGGCACCAGTACGCGGCCCTTCCTGGCTTTGTCTTCGGGCAGTTCGGACCAGTAATCCGGCACATCCGGGCAATGCCGGTAAGGCAGCGCATCACGTTCGGCCAACAGTTCGGCGGCGGGCGAAGCGCTCTCGTAGATGGCTTCGCACATCTCGTATTCCCAATCCGACAGGCCGAGCTTTGGCAAGGCAGCGTCGTAGGATTGCGGGCGTGTCAGACGAGCGACATAGCGCATGTAGTCGGCTTTTTCATCGACCATGCCGGCGTCACGCATCGGTTTGTTGTTTGGCACCCAGTACCAGAACGCTGCCTTGGCCGCAGTGCCGCCCGGGCTGCCGGCTTTTTCCAGGATGACCACGTCGTTGCCCAGCCAACGGGAGAACAGTGCGGTCGGCAATCCGCTACCGCCACCGCCGACAACGACTATGTCGTGCTCTCGATCAAAGGGCAGCTCGTCACTGGCCATTGCCCGCCCAGCCACGCCCGACAGTGCGGCGACAGCGGTGCCAGCGGCGCTGGCCTTGATGAAGTTGCGTCGCGACAGCTCATTTTTTTGCTTTTCGTCATTCATTTTTATTCTCCGGAAAAAGTAACGGCCTCAACACCACAAAGCGGCAGACCACAGGACGCAGGCAGGCGTCGATGACTCACCAGTAGTGCCAGAACTGCACAAACAAGCCGTCCGTGACCGTGGTGTTGCGCCCTTCCACACCTTTGGAATAGTGGATGGACACCTGATCCCACATTTTCTGGTTGAACACCTTCTGGACCCCGGGCTTGAGCTGAAACAGCACGCCGGCGCCAAGCGCGGTTTCGTTGGAGTCGGAGAAGTCGATGTCGTTGTTGTCGCGATCCTTGGTGCTGAAGGTTTTCTGGTAGTCCGCACTGACAAAGGGCGTGATCTGGTATGTCGGGCGATCAACGATGTTGTAGCCCAGGCGCAGGTTGGCATGCGCAGTGTCGCCAGGGTCCGTGTGGTGCGGGCCTTCACCGCGGATGATGGCGCCGACCAGCAGGTCGATGTTCACCTTGCCCAGCCACTCGTTGTAGAACAGCGAGGGCCACAGGGCATAGGTGTCGCTGCTGACCGATTCCGCGCCGGTCGGCAGTTGCACATAGGCTTGCATACCGATCGTGCGCAGCGGCGTCGGGTTGTACCAGACCAGGCCGCCAACCAGCGGATCGCCGAAGCCGCTGACCCGCGTGCCATTGCCGCGAATCGCAATCTCGGGGAGGGTGATACTGGCGATAAACCCGGTATTGGGCAGCCCGTCCATTTTCCAGTAATGCAGTAACGAAGTCAGGCCAACGTAGGTTTCAGTCCCACTGCCGGCGACCTTGTTGCCATGATCGTCAAAGCGTTTGCGGTCATTGTTGTACTCGAACTCCTGACCGACCGAGTTGTAGGGTTCGGTGAAGTCCGAACTGAACTGGAAGCTCTGGGGCCTGTTGCTGGCAAAGGGAATGCCTGATGCTTGCGCCTTGTCTGTTGGATAAATGCAAGCGCCCAAGGCACATAGCCCGAGACCTGCCATATTCATCGCGAGACTGAATCCAGCTCTCATGAAGGTTCTCCGCTTATTGTTTTTGTTGTGTGCTCAATGACCGGCGCCGTCATTGGGTGAGCGAACAATAGGCTGGGGGGCACCTCTCAACAATTGCGGAGCCAGCGACATCTGTGTTCGCGAATTGCAAACAGTACGGTGCGGACTTTGCGAAGAAAGGCGAAGGGAGCGTCCATTGAACAATGGCTTTCGGTTCAAGCGGCGGGAGTTGGAAGCTGGACCTGCAATACTGCTTTTTGTGGGAGCGGCGGTGCGCCGCTCCCACAGGACTTGTGGTGCTAATCAGGCATTGGTGGTCAGCGGATAGAGCTTGTCATCGAACTGCGACAACTTCGGAAACACCAGCGGCTGATCGTCGCTCAGGTGTTGCAGGCGGCGGCTGTAGTCTTCCAGGAAGCCCTTGCGCGCCTCGTCACTGATATACGGCACATGCCAGGCCACAAACGGCTCCAGCACATCGAACCCGACATAAGCCAGGGTGCCGCGCAGAATCGGCCGCAGCATGTCCTCCAGCGGACCATGGATCGCGCCTTCGCCAAACATGTGCTCACGGCCGCCCAGGGTCACGCTCACCAGCGCTTTCTTGCCGGCCAGGCCACCCTGGTCGTAGAAGCGCTTGCCGCCGTAGCAGATGCCCGACACCAGCACCCGGTCGATCCAGCCCTTGAGCATGGCCGGGGCGGAGAACCAGAAGATCGGGAAGTTGAGGATCAGCAGGTCGGCCCACAGCAGTTTGTCCAGCTCAGCCTGGATGTCCGCCGCCAACGATTGGCTCTTCACGCCCAGGCGTTGTTCCAGGGCATAGACCAGGTACTCGGGGTTTTCCCGGTTCGAGAAGTCGGCGTCACTGGCTACCGGGTTCCAGTTCATTTTGTACAGGTCGCTGACCTGCACTTCGTGGCCCTGGGCTTCAAGGGTGGCGACAGCCTGGTCGCGCAGGGCGGCGGTGAAGGATTGCGGCTCCGGGTGAGCGTGGACGATCAATACTTTCATGGTGGTTCCTTAGACTTTTTCCAGCGTATCGGTTGAAGATGTTGAGGCGCGCGTGGCCAGCAACCGGTCGAGCCAGTCGGGGTCCATTTGCGGTTCGGAAGAAAACAGCAGCCCGGTGTAGTCCTGATGCGGCGGGGTGAAGATCTGGCTGCGCGAGCCGTGGTCCACCACCCTGCCCCGTTGCATGACCAATACCTCATCGGCAATCGCCCGTACAGTAGCGACATCGTGGGTGATGAACAGGTAGGCGACACCCAGCTGTTGCTGGATGCGGTTGAGCAGTTTCAGTACGCCTTCAGCCACAAGCTGGTCGAGGGCCGAGGTCACTTCGTCGCAGATGATCAGTTGCGGTTCGGCCGCCAGGGCCCTTGCGATGCAGATGCGTTGTTTCTGGCCGCCGGACAGTTCCCGGGGCTGGCGATCCATGAAGGTCGCCGGGTCGAGTTCGATCATTTCCAGCAGTTCGGCCACCCGGGCGCGCATGGCCTTGCCCTTGAGGCCCAGGTAAAAGGTCAGCGGCCGGCCGATGATGTCGACGATGCGCTGCCGCGGATTCAGCGCCGTGTCGGGGATCTGGTAGATCATCTGGATGCGCCGCAGTTGTTCCTTGCTGCGCTGGCGAAAGTCCGCCGGCAAGGGTTCGCCGTCGTACAGCACCTGGCCGTAGGTCGGTGGCAGCAAACCGGTGATCAACCGCGCGGTGGAGCTTTTGCCACTGCCGGACTCGCCAATCACCGCCAGGGTCTGGCCGCGATACAGCTTCAGCGAAACGTCGTGCAGCACCGGTTGCTGGCCGTAGCTGGCGCAGCTGTTGCGCAGTTCCAGCAGGGGTTGCTCCTGTTGCGGGCACGCCTTGGGTTCGGTGCGGAAACTGCGCACCGCCCACAGCGACTTGGTGTACTCCTCTTGCGGATCGCCGAGCATCTGGCGGGTCTCGGCCTCCTCCACCAGCTTGCCATGGCGCAGCACCATGATGCGGTCGGCCATCTGCGCCACCACCGCCAGGTCGTGGCTGATGTAGATCGCTGCGCTGCCATAAGTCGCGACCGCATCGCGGATGGCCGCCAACACTTCGATCTGCGTGGTGACGTCCAGCGCCGTGGTCGGTTCGTCGAAGATGATCAGGTCCGGGTGGCAGGCCATCGCCATGGCGGTCATCACCCGCTGCAACTGGCCGCCGGACACCTGATGCGGATAGCGCTGGCCGATGGTTTCGGGATTGGGCAGGCGCAGCACCCGGTACAATTCCACCGCCTCGCGCATGGCCTGGTCGCGGCTCATGCCGCCGTTTTTCACCGCGGTTTCGACGTGCTGGTCGATCAGTCGGTGGGCCGGGTTGAACGAGGCTGCCGCGCTCTGTGCCACATAGGCGATCCGCAGCCCCCGCAGTTTGCGCAGGGCTTCAGGCTTGGCGTTGAGCAAGTCGATGCCATCGAAATGCACCGAGCCGCCGGTGATCCGGCAGCCGTCGCGGGTATAGCCCATGGCCGACAGGCCGAGGGTCGACTTGCCCGCGCCGGACTCGCCGATCAGGCCCAGCACCTCGCCCCGCTGCAGCGTCAGGTCGATGCCCTTGATCAGCGGATGCCAGGCGTCTTCGTAATGGCCTTCGATGTGCAGGTCGCGAATTTCCAGCAAAGGTTTGGTAGTCGTCATGTTCAGCATTCCTTGAGGCCGCTGGATTTGTGCAGCATCCAGTCGACGACGAAGTTGACGCTGACCGTGATCAGGGCCACGGCCAGGGCGGGCAACAGCGGACTGATGTCGCCGAAGGTGATCAGCACCGCGTTGTCGCGCACCATGCTGCCCCAGTCGGCGGTCGGCGGCTGGATGCCCAGGCCGAGGAACGACAGCGCACTGATGAACAGGAACACGAAGCAGAAACGCAGGCCGAACTCGGCAATCAGCGGTGCCGCCGCGTTGGGCAGCACTTCGCGGGTCACCAGCCACCACAGGCCTTCACCGCGCAGGCGTGCGGCCTCGACGAAGTCCTGCACCACCACGTTCATCGCCACGGCACGCGACAGGCGAAACACCCGGGTCGCATCCAGCAGCGCAATCACCAGCACCAGCGACGTCGCCGTGGTGCCGACCACGCTGAGGATCAGCAAGGCGAAGATCAATTGCGGAATCGCCATCAGGATGTCCACCACCCGCGACAGGCCCTGATCGATCCAGCCGCCCTTGATCGCCGCGACCAGGCCGCTCAAGCCACCGAGCAGGAACGCCAGGACGGTGGTGAGGAAGGCAATGCCCAGGGTGTTGCGCGCGCCGTAAACCAGACGGCTGAACATGTCGCGCCCCAGGTTATCGGTGCCCAACAGGAACTGCCCGCCCCAGGGTGCAAAGCCCTCGCCCACCACCTGGGTTTCGCCGAACGGTGCCAATACCGGCGCGAAGATCGCCACCAGCACATAAAGCAGGATCATCGACAACCCGAACTTGGCGCTCAATGGCGCCCGCCACACTTGTTTCAACAGGCTCATGGTCTACCCCTTCGGATGCATCAGGCGTGGGTTGCTGGCAATCGACAGCACATCGGCGCTGGTGTTGAGCAGGATGTAGGTCGCGGCGAAGATCAGGCTGCAGGCCTGCACCACCGGGATGTCACGCTTGGCCACCGAGTCCACCAGCAACTGGCCGAGCCCCGGATAGACAAACACCACCTCGACCACCACCACGCCGACCACCAGGTACGCCAGGTTCAGCGCCACCACGTTGACGATGGGGGCCAGGGCGTTGGGCAAGGCGTGGCGGAAGATGATCCGCGACTGGCTGATGCCCTTGAGCCGGGCCATTTCGATGTAGGGGCTGGCCAGCAGGTTGATCAACGAGGCGCGGGTCATGCGCATCATCTGCGCGATCACCACCAGGCTCAGGGTTGCCACCGGCAACACCGAGCGTTGCAGTACCGTGGCCAACGAGGCATCCGGCGCCAGGTTGGAAATGCTCGGGAACCAGTCGAGCTTCACCGCGAACACCAGGATCAGGATGTAGGCCACGAAAAACTCCGGGAACGAAACCGCGCTCAGGGCCGAGGTGTTGAGCAAGCGGTCGAACCAGCTGTTGCGGTACAACGCCGCGAGCATCCCCAGCAGCAAGGCCAGCGGCACCGACACCAGTGCCGCGAGCAAGGCGAGGCTGAAGGTGTTGCCCAAACGCGCGCCCACCAGTTCGGCGATCGGACGCTGGTTGGCCAGCGACACACCGAGGTCACCTTGCAGCAGGTGCCAGATCCAGTGGCCGAAACGGCTCAACGGCGGCAGGTCCAGCCCCAGTTGCGCCCGATACGCCGCCACGGTTTCCGGGGTGGCCGACTGGCCGAGCATGGCCTGGGCGATATCACCCGGGAGCATGCCGACGGCGAGGAAAATGATCACTGATACCGCGAACAGCGATAACAGCCCCAATGCCAAACGCTGAAGTAGCAACCTGAAAATACTATTCACCGCGTAATTCCTTACGAAGACCACAGTTTCCAACTGTAGGAGCGAGCTTGCTCGCGATGGACGTCAACAATGACGCGGGCTGTCTGAGTGCCCGCGTTGCCTTGGTGTTTTTCGCGAGCAAGCTCGCTCCTACAGTGGTTCTTCATCGTTGACGAATGCTTACGCCTGCCACCACCGCTCGATCACCCGCAGGCCATCCAGCTCGCCATAGGGCGCGGTCTGGCCGCCGTGAACCACGCGATTGGAGCGCGCCGCCACGGAACTGGCGAACAGCGGCACGATCGCCCCGCCCTCGTCCCGGCACAGCGCCTGCATTTCGTTGTACATCTCGCGGCGCAGCGGGTCGTTCATCTCGCCACGGGCGGCGTTGAGCAGTTGGTTGAAACGCGGGTTGTCCCAGTGGGTTTCGTTCCACGCCGCGCCTTTGGCGTAGCCGATGCTGAACATGCGGTCGGCGGTCAGGCTGCTGTACCAGAACGAGGTGGTGAACGGTTGCTTCATCCACACGTTGGAGAAGAAGCCGTCCGCCGGCTCGCGCACCACGTCGATGTCGATCCCGGCGGCGCGGGCCTGTTCCTTGAACAGCACCGAGGCATCCACGGCGCCGGTGTAGGCCGCGTCGGAGGCTTGCAGGCGGACCTTGAGCGAATCCATTCCGGCCTTTTTCAGGTAGAAGCGCGACTTGTCCGGGTCATAGGTGCGTTGTTCCAGCGCCGTGTTGATGAAGCGGCTGCCGGGCTGGATCGGGTGGTCGTTGCCCACCAGGCCATAGCCGTGCAGCACCGAGGCCAGCAGGGTTTCGCGGTTGATCGCGTGCTTCATCGCCAGGCGCACGTCGTTGTTCAGGAACACCTGGCTGTCGGTGAGCATCGGGAAGGTGTAGTGCTGGGCACCTTTGGTTTCCTCGATGACCAGGTTCGGGTTGCGCTTGAGCAGCGCGACGGTTTTCAGGTCGACCTTGTTGATCACGTCCACTTGCCCGGTGACCAGCGCATTGACCCGTGCCGCGCCGTCGGAAATGGCAATCAACTCGGCACTGGCGAAGTGTGCCCGGCCTGGCTTCCAGTAATCGGGGCTGCGTTCCAGGGTCATGCGCACGCCCGGCTCGAAGTCCTTGAGGCGATAGCCACCGGTGCCGGCGCCGGCCTGCCAGTCGGCCGCGCCATCCTTGCCCGGCATGATCGCCAGGTGGTAATCGGCGACCACGTAGGAGAAGTCGGCATTGCCCGAGTGCAGTTCGAACACCACGCTGTCGCTGCCATTGGCGCTGACCTTGGCCACGTCGCCCAATACGGTCTTGGCCGCCGAGGTGGATTTCTCGCCGAGGTGATGCTGGATCGAAGCGACCACGTCGTCGGCGGTCAGGGTCTTGCCGTTGTGGAAGGTCACGCCCTGGCGAATCTTGAACGTCCAGACACGCGCGTCAGGGGTCGAGGTCCAGCTTTCGGCCAGTTCGGGGATGGCCGTGCCGTCGACGGCAATCTCGGTCAGGGTGTTATAGACCGCCGAGAACCCGACGAAGGTGAAGGTGTCGGACCAGGAGCCAGGGTCCCTGGAGTCGGTGGTGCTGCCACCGGCCAGGCCCAGACGCAGTACGCCGCCGGGTTTTGGCGTGGCCTCCCCGGCAAAGGCGCCAGACGGCAACCCCATGGAGAACGCCCCGGCCACCGCTGCAGCCGCCGCGCTGTACTTGAGGAAGTCTCGACGCGGGAAGCTGAATTCATGGTTCGCTTGAGTAATCTTGTTTTTGTTATCGCTCATTGCATTGCCCCTGATCAAACGCTAATGGAATACCAATTCAAAGCCACGCAAAACACCGGGCCAGGGCCCGGTGCATACAACGTTTGAATCGCCAGCCGTCACACCTGGATCGCCTTCACTTCGACGAACTCGTTGAGTCCCTCTTCCCCCCACTCCCGACCATTGCCCGATTGTTTGTAGCCACCGAACGGCGCGTGGTAATTGAACGCCGCGCCATTGAGAAAGCACTGGCCGGCGCGCATCTGCCGCCCCAGTTGCAAGGCACGCTCGGCACTGCCGGCCCAGACGCCGCTGGACAGGCCGAACGGCGAGTCATTGGCGATCCGGATCGCTTGCGCCTCATCGGTGTAGGGAATCAGGCACAGCACCGGGCCGAAGATTTCTTCCTGGGCGATGCGCATGCGGTTGTCGACATCGGCGAACAGCGTCGGGCTGACATAGAAGCCGCGCTCGAACGCCGCCGGTGTGTCACCGCCACACAGCAACCGCGCGCCTTCCTGTTGACCGACCTTGATGTAGTCGAGCACGGTCCGCCGTTGCCCGGCCGAACACATCGGGCCGAGGAAGCTTTGCGGGTCGAGAGGATCGCCCATGCGCAGGCTCAAGGTTTCCGCCAGCGCCTGCTCGACGGCCTCGGCATAGCGGCTGGCCGGCAGCAGCATGCGGGTCAGCGCAGTGCAGGTCTGGCCGGAGTTGATCATCACGTCCTGCACGCCGTAGCGCACGGCTGCGGCCAGGTCGGCGTCCTCGGCGATCAGCAGCGGCGACTTGCCGCCCAGCTCCAGGCACACCCGTTTCACCGAAGGCGCCGCTGCCTGTGCAACCCGCACCCCGGCGCCGGTGGAACCGGTGAACGACACCATGTCCACGTCCGGGTGTTTGGCCAGCGCTTCGCCGACTTTCGAACCCGGCCCGCTGACCAGGTTGAACACCCCGGCCGGCAAGCCGATGTCCTCGATCATCTGCGCCAGCAGGAAGGCGTGCAGCGGCGTGTCCTGGCTCGGCTTGACCACCACGGTGCAACCGGCGGCCAGTGCCGGGGCCAGTTTGCCAATCAACTGGTGCAGCGGGTAATTCCACGGATTGATGAACGCGCAGACGCCCACCGCTTCGCGAATCACCAGCGAGTTGCCGACTTCGCGCACTTCGTCCATCAACCCGGCCAGCTCGACGTACTGCTCAAGGCCGATGACCGGCCCGTCGACCTGCACCGAGCGACACCATTGCACCGGCATGCCCAGTTCAGTGGTGATGACCGAGGCCATCTCATCGGCACGATTACGCAGCTGTTCAGCCAGTGCACGGATATAACCGGCGCGCACACTGGACGGCGTACGCGACCATGAATCGAATGCCCGGCGCGCCGCCGACACGGCATGGTCGACATCGCGCTCATCGCCCAGCGGCACGCGGCCAGCCACTTCTTCGGTCGCCGGGTTGATCACCTCGGCGATGCCCTGCCCCGACGGTTTTTGCCAGCGGCCATCGATAAACAGTGTCTTGTGATCAAGCATGAGCCTTCGCCTCCATCAATTCTTGAGCACAACGGGCAATGCGCTGGCAGGCGTCGCGCAGCGGTTCGGTATCCACCACCAGACCGAGTCGAATATGCCCCGCCGCGCTCGGGCCAAAGGCTTCGCCAGCCAATACCGAGACGCCGTGGCGATCCAGCAGCCGGTCGGCAAACGCCTGGGCGCTGAGCCCGGTTGCGCGGATGTCGAGCATCACGAACATGCCGCCATCGGGTTTCAACGGCCGCACGCCTGGGCAATCGGCCAGGCTGTCGCACACCAGGTCGCGACGCTGGCGATAGGCTTCGCGCATGGCTTCGAGTTCCGGCAGGTTGCTTTCCAGGGCAATGACCGCAGCGTCCTGAATGAAATCCGGCGAACCGTAGAGCATGCACAGCGCGAGGTTTTCCAGGTGCGCGGCCAACGATGGCGGCGCCACCACCCAGCCGACCCGCCAGCCGGTCATGGCGTGGGATTTCGACAGGCTGTTGAGGGTCGCCGTGCGTTCGGCCATGCCCGGCAGGCTCGCCGGGCTGACGTGTTCGCCTTCGAACAGCAATTCGCTGTAGACCTCGTCGGAAATCAGCCACAGGTCGTGGGCGATGCACAACTCGGCCAAGGCCGCCCACGTGCTGCGCGGCAGACTGGCGCCGGACGGATTGTGCGGGCTGTTCAGCGCCAGTGCCCGGGTGCGCGGGGTGATGCGTGCGGCGACATCTTCGGGCAATACGCGAAAGCCGTTTTCCGAGCGCACCGGCACCGGCACCACCACGGCACCGCAAGCACCGAACACCGCTTCGTAGGTGACGTACATCGGTTCGGCGACGATCACTTCGTCACCCGGATTGAGTACACACTGGGCCACGCTGAACAGCGCACATTGCGCCCCGGCCAGCACGGTGACCTGATCCGCCGAAACGGCCTGGCCACTGCGCTGTTGGTGGCGCCTGGCGATGGCTTCACGCAGGGCACGCTTGCCGCGCACCTCGGCATAGTGCGTGTTGCCGCTGCGCAGGCTGTCGATGGCACCCTGCACGATAGGCTGTGGCGTGTCGAAATCCGGGTCGCCCACGGACAGCAGCAAAATGTCTTGGCCCTGCTCGCGCAGCGCCAGGGCGCGGTAGTGAATATCCCACGCGGCGGCGCCGTCACCGGCGATGCGTTGAGTCAGATCGGAAAAGCGCATGGCCTTCCTCCTATAAACATGATCCCTGCAGGAGCGAGCATGCTCGCGAAAAACGTCAGGGCAACCCGGTCATTCAGACAGCGCGCGTAATCGTTGACGTCCATCACAAGCGTGCTCGCTCCTACAGTGAACTCAGCGAACGCAAGCATGCTTGAGCTCGATCAGGGTGACGCCGTTGCGAGTGAAGCCATGGCGCAGGTCGGTTTGCAGTTCCGCGAGGTTCTGCGGCTGGCTCACGGTGCAGCCGAACGCACGCGCGAGGGCGGCGAAATCCGGGTTGCGCGGCAATACGCCGATGGGCTCGATGTTCAGGCCGAGCATGTCGTCGCGGATCTGCCCCAGCGCGTCGTTGTTCCACAGCAGCACCACCAGCGGGCTGTCCAGTTCCTCGACGGCGGTCGCCAGTTCCTGCGCGGTGTAGAGGAACCCACCGTCACCCACCAGCACCAGCCCCGGCCGCTGCGGCGCGCCGAACTTGGCGCCGATCCCGGCCGGCAGGCCGTAACCCAGGGTGCCGTAGCCGGTCGGGTGCAACCAGCTGCGAGTGGCGGCACTGTCAAAGGCGTAGTTACCCGTATACGCAAGCTGGGTCATGTCGGTGCTGATGAAGGCGTTGTCCGGCAGCTCCGCAGCAATACGGTCGAGTATCGACTGATGGATGGACTGCAACGGGCCATGGCTGGCCTTGACCGCTTCACGCAGTGCGGCCACCGAGGCAATGGCTGCGCGGGCGTCGCGCACGTCGGACGGCAGGCGCTCGAGCAACCCGCTGAGGGTTTGTTGCGCGTCGCCATGCAACGCTACCGCGCAGGGGTAGAAATCATTGAATTTGCGTGGGTCGATATCGACGCGCAGCAGTTCGCCATTGACTGGCAGGCGCTCGCGCCAGTAGTCGGTGTCGGCCATTTCGGTGCCGACCGCCAGCACCACGTCGGCCTCGGCGATCAGGTTCCAACCCGGTTCCACACACAACGACGAACCGGCGTTGAGAGGCGCACCCGGCGGCAGCAAACCCTTGCCGGCAACGCTGGTAAACAGCGGCGCAGCGAGTCGGGTGCTGATCTCTTGCAGCTCAGTGGTGGCATGCAATGCACCGCCACCGGCGATGATCATCGGGCGTTTCGCCCCGTTGAGTTTTGCCACAGCTTGATCCAGCGCCGTTGCATTGGCCGGACCACGCCCCGGACGACGCACCACGTCGTTGCTCCAGTCACGGGCGATCGGCGCCGACAGCACATCCAGCGGCACCGAGATGTGCACCGGGCGCGGCCGCTCGCTGTCGAACACCGCGTAGGCACGGGCGATCAGTTCCGGCAGGTCTTCGGCCGTCAATGCCACTGCGGAGAACGCGGTGATCGGCGCGGTCATGGCCCGCTGGTCCTGACACTCGTGCAGGCTGCCCCAGCCCTTGCCGAGGCTGGCGCTGTGGTTGACGCTGGAAATCACCAGCATCGGGATCGAGTCGGCGTAGGCCTGGCCGATACCGGTGGCGGCGTTGGTCACGCCCGGGCCGGTGATGATGAAGCACACGCCGGGTTTGCCGCTGACCCGGGCGTAGCCGTCGGCCATGAAACTGGCGCCCTGTTCATGGCGGGTCAGGACGTGGCGAATGCCGCTGCCGGGCAAGCCGCGATACAGCTCCAGGGTGTGTACGCCGGGGATGCCGAACACGGTATCGACGCCGTAGTTGGCCAACAGGCGCACCAGCGCCTGGCCACCGGTCAAGGTTTTGCTTTGCATGTTCATGTCCTCACTCATGGCCGAGGCGAATCAACGCATCGACCGCGGTCGTGCCATGGGCACCGACCAACAATGGGTTCACATCGAGCTCCAGCAATTGCGCGGCGTTTTCGCAGGCGTAGTCGGCCACCGCGCGGACCGCCGCTACCAGAGCGTCCAGGTCAGCCGGCTCGCGACCCCGGAAGCCTTGCAGCAACGGTGCGCTGCGCAGGCTGAGCAAGGCATTGCGGATCGCGCCGTCGGTGGTCGGCAGCAACAGGCTGCGACTGTCCTTGAGCAGCTCGACCAGAATGCCGCCGGCACCGATCACCAGCGCGAGGCCGAAATCGTTTTCGCGCTTGATGCCGACGATCAGCTCGGCCAATGGCGGTTTGGCCATCGGCTCCAGCAGCAGTTGATCGAAGGCGACGTCCGGCGCGTAGGCTTTGATGCTGGTGCGCATCTTCTCCAGCGCGACACTCAAAGCCGCGTCGTCCTTGAGGTTCAGCGCCACGGCACCGGCCTCGGTCTTGTGCGGCAGCTGTGCGCTGACGGCTTTCAATACCAGCGGATAGCCCAGTGACCCGGCGTCCTTCAGGGCATTGTGCGGGGTGCTCAATACGCCGTTTGGCGTCGGCAGGCCAAAGGCTCGCAAGGCCTGTTTGGAATCCCATTCATTGAGCAAGCGCCCCTCTCCGTCCAGCGCTTGCGGGCACAGCGGTACCAGTGCCGATTCGCCCAGCGCCAACAAGGCCTGGCGCTTGCGCTGATAACCAGCGATGCGGCCCCACGCCGCCAGCCCATCTTCAACGCCCTGCAATGCCGCGACGCCTTGGGCGTGCAGACGCTCACGGGCATGGGCCGGCAGCAATTCAGGGAAGGCCGAGGTCACGAACCCGGTCTTGCCGTGACGCGCCAGTGCCGCGCAATACAGTTCCAGCAGCAGGTCGCACTCCTTGCGCTCGCCGGTGAACTCCGACGGATAGTCGAGCACCAGCATCGCCGCGTCGGCTTCGGTGCGCAGCGCGCTGTCGAGCATGCGGTTCAAGGCTTCGCCGTCGCCCCAGATCGCCGTGGTGAAGTCCAGCGGGTTGACCAGGTTGGCGTAGCTCGGCAGCACCTGGGCCAATTCACTCACCTGGCCCTCGTCGAGCTTGGGCAAGCCCAGGTCATTGCGTTCGGCGTAGTCGGCAATCAGCCCGGCGTCACCACCGGAACAGGCCAGCGCGATCAGGCTGTTGCCCGCTGGCAGGTTGCCGCAGGCCGCGGCCTTGAGGGTTTCAACGAAACTCACCGGGCCGCTGACACGGATCACCCCAAGGCGATCGAACAGCGCGTCGTACAGTGCATCGGAGCCAGACAGCGAACTGGTGTGACTCAAGGCCAGTTCGGCACCGATCTGCGACACACCGGTTTTCAGGGCGATGATCGGGATGCCCTTCTCCAGCGCCTTGTGCGCGGCGCGGGCGAAACCCGGCACGTTCTTCAGGCCTTCGAGGTGCAGGCCGATGGCGGTGACCCGAGGTTCGTCGAGCAACACGTCCATCAGTTCAGCGACACCCAGTTGCGCCTGATTGCCGACCGAGGCCATGTAGGCCACCGGCAGCGAGCGGTCGCTCATGGACAGGTTGTAGGCGAAGTTGCCGCTCTGGGTCAGCACCGCCACGCCCTTCTCCACCGCTTTGCCGCCATGGGCCACCGGCCACAGCGCGGAGCTGTGCAGGTAGTCGAGCAGGCCGTAGCAGTTGGGGCCGAGCAAGGCCATATCGCCAGTGGCCTTGAGCAGTTGCTGTTGCAGCGCCTGGCCTTCGGTGCCAGTCTCGGCGAAACCGGAGGCGTAGCAGATCGCGCCGCCCGCGCCGATGGCAGCCAGTTCGGCCACGCAGGTCAGCGTCAGTTCGCGGTTGGTGGCGATGAAGACTGCATCCGGCCCACAAGGCAGATCGGCGATATTGCGCACGCAGGGCACGCCTTCGAGGCTGTCGTGCTGCGGATTGACCAGCCACATTTGCCCTTGGTAGCCACCTTCGGCACAGCGCTTGAGGGCGCGAGCCATGCTGCGGCCGCCGACAAACGCCACGTGTTGCGGCGCGAGCATGCGTTTGAGGTTGTCACGAATGGTTTGCGACATGGGAATTCTCCGGACCGATCAGCGCAGCAGCGGCCGCAGCAGCTCACGGGAAATGATGTGGCGCTGGATTTCCGAGGTGCCTTCCCAGATCCGTTCGATCCGCGCGTTACGCCAGATGCGCTCCACCGGACCTTCGTCCATCAGGCCCATGCCACCGAAGATCTGCACCGCTTCATCGGCGGTACGGCCGAGCACTTCACTGGCGAACAGCTTGGCCATCCCGGCCTCGCCATCGGTCATGGTGCCCTGGTCCATTTTCCAGGCGGTGTGCAGGGTCAGCAGTTCGGCGGCGCGGATTTGCGTGGCCATGTCGGCCAGTTTGAACGACACGCCCTGGTAGGTGCCGATCGGCTGGCCGAACTGCTTGCGGTCCGCCGCCCATTGCAGCGACACGTCCAGTGCGCGCTGGGCCTGACCGACACAGTTGGCCGCGACCATCACGCGCCCGGCGGTCAGCCAGGCGTTGGCCACGTCCCAGCCCTTGCCGACTTCGCCCAGCACTTTGCTGGCCGGCACGCGGCAGTCGTCGAAGAACATTTCGAAGGTGTGATAACCACGGTTGCTCACGCACTTGGGCCCACGGCGGATGGTCATGCCCGGGGTGTTGCGGTCGACCAGGAACGAGGTCACGGCGTTGCGCTTCTTGCCGTTGTGCTCGTAGGTGTCGGTCACGGCGAAGACGATGGCGAAATCGGCATGGCCGGCGTGGCTGATGAAATGCTTGCTGCCGTTGAGGATGAAGTCGTCGCCCTCACGCACGGCGCGGGTCTTGATCGCATTGGCATCGGAGCCGGCACCCGGCTCGGTCAGGGCAAAGCAGTCGATCTTCTCGCCCTGGATGCACGGCAACAGGTAGTCGTTGATCTGGTCCCCGGTGCAGGCCATGAGGATTTTCGACGGCCGTGCGACGAACACGTGCAGCGCCCAGGACACCTTGGACAGCTCACGCTCGATCAGCGCCTGGGACAAGTAGTCCAGGCCACCACCGCCCACTTCTTCCGGCATGTTGAAGGCATAGAAGCCGGCGGCAATCGCCTTGCCGCGAATCTGCGCGGCCAGCTCCGGGGACACCTCGTCGGCGCGGTCGACTTGCTCTTCATAGGGCAGCAGTTCCTTCTCGACGAAGCTGCGTACCGAGTCCACCAACATTTCTTGTTCTTGGGTCAGTTGGAAATTCATGGTGCTACCTGTTGTTCGTATTCTGGGAAATGGAGAGGAATCAACGGCCGATGAAGCGTGCCGGGCGTTTTTCCATGGCGGCGCGCAGGGCTTCGTTACCGTCCTCGCTGCGACCGCAGAGCAGGCCCGCGGCGAGTTCGGCCTGCAGTTGTTCCGCCAGGCTGCGTTCGGCGCCTTCACGCATGAGTTTTTTGGTCTGGGCGAAGGCAAAGGTCGGGCCGGCGGCCAGGCGTGCGGCCAGTTCACTGGTGACCGTCAGCAGTTGCTCGTCGGCGCACACTTCGCCAACCAGGCCGGCGGCCAGGGCTCGCTCGGCGCCCCACAATTCATCGAGAAACAGCAGGCGCTTGGCCTGTTCGCTGCCGATCAGTCGAGGCAGGTGCCAACTGGCGCCCGCATCCGGCGAGTACGCCATGCTGGTGTAACCGGCCTTGAACCGTGCCGATTGCCCGGCGATGCGCAGGTCGCAGCACAGGGTCAGGTCCATCCCGGCGCCAACGGCAGTGCCGTTGATGGCGGCGATGGTGGGTTTTTCCAGGCTGTGCAGGCGGGTCATCAAGGCGTGGGCGGTTTCGGTCCAGCCATAGGTTTCCAGCGCGCCCCGGGCTTCGGCATCGGCCCACTCATCGAGGTCAGCGCCGGCACAGAAGCTGCGGCCGCTACCGGTCAAGACCACCACGCGCACCGCTGGATCGGCGTTGAAAGCGTCGAGCAAGGCATGCAGGTTTTTCAGCGTCGGAATGTCCAGCGCATTGCGCTGGGCAGTGCGATTGAGGGTGATCCAGGCAACGCCTGCTTCGACCTGGCTGAGCAGCGACGATTGAGTGGTCATGGGAATCCTCGAATTATTGTGATTGGTCTGAGGTGATGCGACTTGAGGCCATACTAAACGAGTGTTCAGTAAGGCGGCAATTGGTGGGGAAATGGGCTGTAACAGACTTAACTTATTGATAAGTAGCTGTTTTAAAAGGCTTTATTCTGAAATAACGAGAACTTGTCGACGACACTGTTACAACTTCGAACAACTGCCCACAGAGCACCGCACAAACAACTGTGGGAGCGAGCCTGCTCGCGAAGACGGCGTCACATTCAACATCTCTGTTGACTGATGAACCGCATTCGCGAGCAGGCTCGCTCCCACAAAAGCAACGTGCCCGCGTGATTAATCCGGCAGGTCCGCTATGTATTTCACGTTGTCGAGGTAAATCGGACCCACTGCTGCGGGATCCGTTGAAGACAGCAATCCAATGATGAGTTGCACTTCCTCTACACCTGGCCGCATGGAGTGATGGTATTCATAGATTGTTTGCGGGCGGGACAACAAAAAAGGTACGGGCAGTGTGTAAATCGGTGCTGGCTGGGAGGGGCCCCATCCAAATAGTGTGCAGAAAATAATGGGACCATCCTGCAGATTCCGGGGCGCTTCCTGAGTTTTCAGTTCTGGTACAGAGGCTTGCAAAAACAGCTTGAACTCCTCCGGACCGGCTCGGAAGCGGCCCGTGTCGAGCATGACTGAATCACGCTTGCCCAACCCGATTTTCGCCCTGTAGCTGTCTTTGTAGACAACCACTTTGGCATTTCCATCGGACTCGGTCACAGTCCAGTGTTGAAAGTTTCCGGTTTCAAAATTTCCGTTGCTGATCAGATTGCGTGGCATGGGAAAAGCTCCTTGCTGGCTGATGTGAAACTCGAACGAGTTCCGCTTCATTAGGCTACGGAGGTTTCGTGCTAGCTACTGTCAGATCTGACAGTGGCGATCAACGGCCAATTGGCTCAAAACCAATGTTGGAGCGAGCCTGCTTGCGAAAAACGTCCGGACACCGCGTTCATTCAGACAGCACGCGTTATCGTTGACGTCCATCGCGAGCGAGCTCGCTCCTACGGGTTCGCAAATGCCGGGTATGCCACAAAACATTGTGGGAATAGCTTACTGAAAGGTATTACGCCGTCGGCAGGCTCGGCGCCAACACTGCCTGACGCTTGCGGTGAACCAGGAAGTACGCGCCATAGCACAGCGCAATGAAGCCAAAGCCCCAATACAGTGACGGGCGCTGGGTTTCATCCAGGGCCAGGAACACGAACAGCGAGCAGCACAGCGTGATGCACATCAGCGGCAGTACCGGGAACCAGGGTGCGCGGTATTTCAGGTCGCTGAGTTTGCCGCCGTCACGCAAGTACGCCTTGCGGAACTTGTACTGCGCCAGCGCAATGACAATCCAGGTCACGGTACCGGACATGCCGCTCACCGCCATCAGCACCATGAACAAGGTATCGGCGGCGACGAAGCTGGTCATCAGCGACACCAGCGCAAAGCACAGGGTGATGCTCAAGGCACGCAGCGGCACCCCACGTTTGCTCAATGGCGACAGGCTTTTCGGGGCCATGCCGGTTTTCGACATCGCCCACAGGATACGCGTCGAGGCATACAGGCCGGAGTTGCCCACCGACAGGATCGCGGTGAGGATCACGAAGTTCATAAGGTCGGCGGCGTAGGGAATGCCGACCATGTCGAACACCTGCACGAACGGGCTTTCCATCAGGCCCGCCTGCTGCCATGGCACGATGGCCGACAGCACTACAATCGCCAGCACGTAGAAGATCAGCACGCGGAACACCACGTTGCGCACGGCGCGGGGAATGCTCTTTTCCGGCTGATCGGTTTCACCGGCGGCCACGCCCATGATCTCGCAACCCTGGAACGCGTAGACCACGGTCATCATCACCGCGAACACGGCTGACAGGCCGTTGGGGAACAGCGAATCGCCAATCAGGTTGCTCGCCATCGGCGCAGGGGCGCCGCTGTTCAGGGGCATCACGCCGAAGATCACCAGCACGCCGACCACGATGAAACCGAGAATCGCCGCGACCTTGATCCCCGAGAACCAGTATTCGGCTTCACCGAACGCGCGGGTCGCCAGGGCGTTGATGCCGAACAGCACCACCACGAACAGCGCCGACCAGTACCAGATCGGCACATGCGGGAACCAGCGCGTCATCAGCATGCCGGCGGCAGTGAACTCCAGGCCGACGGTGGTTGCCCAACTCATCCAGTACACCCAACCGATCATGAACCCCGTGGCCGGACCGATGTATTTGGTGGCGTGGGTCTGGAACGAACCGGACACCGGCATCTGTACCGACAGTTCACCCAGGCAGACCATCACCAGGTACATCAGGAACCCCGCGACCAGGTACGCCAGGATAGCCCCCACCGGGCCTCCCTGGTTGATGGTCACGCCGGAGCCCATGAACAGCCCGGTGCCGATGACGCCGCCCAGGGACAGCATGAAGATGTGCCGGCTTTTCAGGGCACGGGTCAGCTGAATGCCTTTTTGATCCGTGCTGCGATCAGTGTTTTCGTTCATGTCGGTACCTCAGCAGTCAGTGAGGTGGGCAGCGCGCGACAGGACGTCACGGCGCAGGGTGGGATCAGCTTTACGGCAATTCATTATTATTATCTCCAATAAGCTTCGAAGACCGCGCTGCGGCGGTTGCGTCGATTATTGGAAAGCCATGTAAGTTCGCGTTGACCGCAAAGATCGAAGTTGTAGAAAGTCGTAACAAACTTGTACGTCAGCTCTGCAACAGGCCTTTCAGGGTGGTCAGTGCGTGCTGCAACTGTTCATCCAGCGCGGTGGCCATGTCATGAATCGCCGATTCATCGTTGGCCAGGGCCGACGTCTCCAGCGCCCTCAGTGCAGTGGCCAGTGAACGAAAGCCCAGTGAATCACCGCTACCGGCCAGCCGGTGCACCAGTTGCGCGACCTCTGTGCAGTCATCGGCGGCAATGGCTTCATGCAGCGCATCGCGGTGCTGGAGAATCGAGTCGCGCAGTACCGCCAGCAGCCCCTGGACCTTTTGCTCGCCGAGCAGGTCGCGATGGGTCTGCAACAGCGGCCAGTCCATCGTCTCGTCATGCACAAGCGACTCGGCGACGGGGGTGTGCCCTTCCAGCACCTGGCGCAGGTTATCCAGCTTCAAGGGCTTGGCCAGGATGCCGTCCATGCCGGCCTCCAGATAACCGCGCACCAGCGCAGGTTGCACGCTGGCGGTCAGGGCGAAGATGCGGGTATGGCGGTTTGGCCCGTCGCCGTGGCGGATCTGCCGGCATAACTCGACGCCGCTGATGCCCGGCAGATGCACGTCCAGCAGCAGCAAATCGAAAACCTGTGCTGCACAGTGTTCCAGCGCCTGTTGCGCCTCTTCGGCCAGCCACACTCGGTGGCCGTCCCGTTGCAGCAGGCCCATGGCTACCTCGCGGTTAAGCGCCACGTCTTCGACCACCAGGATGTTCAGTGCCGGCCCCACCGTGCGAACCGGCGCGACTGCAACCACGGCACTGGCCGGTTGCAGGCAAAGCTCGAACCAGAAGCAACTGCCGCGCCCCACTTCGCTGTCCACGCCGATGCAGCCGCCCATCTGCTCCACCAGGTGTTTGCAGATCGCCAGTCCCAACCCGGTGCCGCCAAATCGCTGCGCGACTTCTTCGCTGGCCTGGGTGAAGCGCTCGAAAATCTTCGCCTGCATCGCCGGGGCAATGCCGATGCCGTCGTCCGTTACGCTGACCCGCAGCCGCTGCCCGGTCTGTTCGCCCGCTTCAGTGAGAAGCGTCACCTCGACGCTGACTTCGCCGCCTTCGGTGAACTTGATCGCGTTGGCCAGCAGGTTGCTCAGCACTTGCCGCAGGAACTGCTCGGCACCGTGGTGATGCTCGGCAATCCGCGGGTCGACCCGGCAACTCAGGATCGTGTCGTTGCCCAGCGCTCGCGGCTCCAACAGGGTCAGCACCTCGTCGAGCAACTGGCGCAGCGAGAAATCCACCGGTTCGGGATGGCTGACGCCCTCCTCCAGCCTGGCGAAATACAGCACCTCGTTGAGGATCGTCAGCAAGCCTTCGCCGGCCTTGTGCAAGGCATCCAGACGTTTGCCGTCCCGGGCATCCAGAGGTGCGCCGCGCAACAGTTCGGCCATGCCGAGGATGCCGTTGAGGGGCGTGCGCAGTTCGTGGCTCATGGTCGCCAGGAACCGTGATTTGGCAAGGTTGGCCGCCTCCGCTTCATCCTTGGCCCGCATCAGGCTGGCGGTACGGCGCTCGACCATCTTGAGCAGTTCGTCGCGGTTGTCCTGCAAGGCCAGGCGATCGCTTTCCCGGCGCTCGATGTCCCGCAGGATCGAGCGGCGCATGTCGTCCAGGGCGTGGGCCACGGTGTCGATTTCGTCACTGCCGCGGCGCTTGTCCAGGTGCAAGGGTTCCTGCCATTCACCGGCGGCGATACGCCGGGCAAACTCGGCCATGACTTTCAGGTGCCGGGTCACCAGTCGATAGAACAACCCCGACAGCGCAATGGCCAGGCCGCAGAGAAACACCGCCATCCACAGCAGGCTGGTCAAACCGGTGGCGTAGAGTCGCTGGTACACCGCCCCCAGATCCGTGCTCACTTCCAGTTCGCCAAGGTTGCGCAACGGGCCGGACGGCGGCTGATAGTCCAGGGCGAACCGCTCGATGCGCAACGGCCCGACCGGCTCGGGATTGCCCTGCAACAGGTCGAAATCGGCGCTGGTCAAGTGCACCCGGGCGACGTCGGAGAAGTCCACCAGGCCGCGCAACTGCACGTTCAGCTGTTCCTGGTTCAAGTCCCAGAGGCTGCGCTCCAGGCTGGCCAGGTAGCCGGCGCGGATCAGTTCCATGCGTGAATCGATGTCGCGCATTTCCCGTCGATACTCGATGTACAGTTGCACGCTGCTGGCCAGCACGGTGAAGCACAGGCTGAACAACAGGATGAACAGCAGCAGCCGTCGCAGCAGTCCACCGGGACGGGCGCGAATCATTGCGCATCCGCCGGCAGGTTGATCATGTCACGGTAGGTCACTTCGCTTTCGTTGAGCCAGCGCTCGATGTCGCCGGCATCGACCATGCGCTGCAACTGCGCATTGATCTCGGGCATGCGCTGGGCCAATGGCGAGCGCCGTGACACCGCGACCCGCAGGAAGTCCACGCTCAACGCCTTGGGCAAGGCGACGATGTCCTGGCCGCCGGGCAGATTTTCCACGTACAACTGGCCGGTGCGCCGCTCCTGGGTAATGAAATCGATACGCCCGCGAATCAGCTTGCCGAAGTTCTGGTGGCTGTCGGAGACCCATTCGATGTTGTTGTTGCGCGCAACCATGCGATCGAACGCCACGCCGTAGCTCTCGCCGAACAACAGGCCGCCACGGTAATGGGCCAGGTCGTCCAGCTGTTCGAATTTCACCGGGTGCTGACGATTGATGAACAGCGCCACTTCTTCACGCAATACCGGCACCGTCGAGAACAGCATGCTCTGCTCCCTTTGTGCGGTGCTGTAGGCCAGCACCACATCGACCCGGCCTTCGGCGGCGTCCAGCAGGCAACGTTTCCAGTTGCCCAGCACGACCATCTCGACCTCATACCCCAACTGGCCGAACAAGTGCTTCACCACGCTGGGGGCCAGTCCGCGCACCTGCTTGCCGTCGCTCCAGGAGATCGGCGGGTACACCGGGTAATCGCAATAGCGAACCTTGTCCGCCGCGACGGCATGGCCGGCCACAAACACCGCCAGCAGGCAAAGCCAACGCGTCATCAGGTTCAGGCCGCCACACCGGCGGTGAACAGGTAACCGGCGCCATGAATGGTGATGATCAACTGCGGTTCGGCCGGATCGTCGTGCAGCTTGCGGCGCAGGCGCCCGACCAGCACATCGATGGAGCGGTCGTTGGGCACCCATTCACGGTTGCGGATCTGGTCCATCAACTGGTCGCGGCTGAGGGTGTGGCCACTGTTGCGCAGGAACACGCTGAGCAACTGGTATTCGCCATGGGTCAGCAGCGTTTCACTGCCGGACGCATCGATCAGCCGGCGGCGGTCGGTGTCCAGCGCCCAGTCGGCGAATTGCTTGACCGGTTTGGCCACCGCCACGGCCGGTTGCGGCGCTTGCGCATGACGTACCCGGCGAATCAGGTTTTTCGCCCGGGACACCAGTTCCCTTGGATTGAGGGGTTTGATCACGTAGTCATCGGCGCCGCATTCGAGGCCGACGATGCGGTCGATTTCGTCGTTGCGCCCGGTGATCAGGATGATCCCGACTTCCGAGCGCACCCGCAGCTCGCGGGTCAGGGTCAGGCCGTCCTTGCCCGGCAGGCGGATGTCGAGCATCACCAGGTCCACGCTCTGGCTGGCCAGGAAGGTTTCCGCCAGTTCCGCCGTGGCGGCGCAATGGACGTCGTAGCCTTCCTGGGACAGGTAGGCGTGCAGCAGATCGCGAATCAGCGGATCGTCATCGACGATCAATACCCGAGGAGTCATCGCTTGGTGTCCGGCTCAGGCCCGAAGGCCAGTTTCTTATTAGAGTGTTTTCCTGCATCGGCGCCAGAGAGTATCCATTGCTGAACGACTGATCAACAGTCGCTCGTCTGCTGGCAAAAGCGCTGGCGTCCGCCGGCCTGCAAACCGTCGACCCAGGCCTCGCAAATCTGGATGCCCTGCTCCGGGGTGAAGGTGCCGGGGTTGAGCCCGGACTCCAGCCACAAGCCGTCGAGCAATGCGCTGAGGCTGATGGCGGCAAGGTCGGCGTCGAAGTTTTCCCAGCCCTCCTCCTCGGCCAGTTCCGCCAGTACCTTGCGCAGGATGCCGCGATACTCGCCATAGGAATGATCGTGGGCCTGGTTGATGGCCTCGGCGGTTTTCACCGCGCCCCAGAACGCCAGCCACGCATCGATCAGTTGCGGATCGAGCAGTTCGGCGGAAAACGACCCGCGGAAAAACGCCGACAGGCGCTCCCGGGCATTCGGCGCGGCTTGCTCCATGGCGTCGCGCAGCAGGGTCATGACCCGCCCGGTGATCGCCATGTAGGCCTCGGCCACCAGTTCATCCTTGCCAGAATAGTGATGGCTGATCAGCCCCACCGAAACCCCGGCCTCGGCGGAAATCTTGCGGATCGACGCGCCCTGGAAGCCATGCCGCTTGAGGCACACCAGCGTCGCCTCGATCAGGTTGGCTTTGCGCAACTCCGGTTCCATGCGGGAAAAACGGGCTTCCTGATTCATGGGCGACACGCTCCTTGAGTTCAATCGTTCAAGCCCGCACGGGTGGGCGGCGGGCTGAACGACTGTACAGCAAGAGCGGGCAATACCTCCAGTCATCTGCAAGTCCGATAGACCGTGCTGCGCCCTTCGCGAGCAAGCCCGCTCCCACAGGGGATTTGCGTCGTACACAGAATTTGCGGCAACCCCGGATCAACTGTGGGAGCGGGCTTGCTCGCGAAGGGGTCAGTCTGAACAACCGAAAAATCGAGATCAGTCGCGATAATCCGGTGCAATGCGCTCCAGCATTCGCAACATCGCCGCCCACGCCAGTTGCATGGCATCCGGGTCAGCCAGCTCACCCTCTTCCAGCGGCCGCCCCGGATCATTGAACTGGCGTTCGGTGTGCGCGCAAACCTCAGCCGGTGGCAGCACGACCTCTCCCGCCGCCATGGCCGCCAGCTGGATCTCACAGGCCTTTTCCAGGTAGTACATGCGCAGGAACGCCTGGCTCACCGTCTCGCCGACGGTCAGCAAGCCATGGTTGCGCAGCATCAGCACCGGCTTGTCACCGATATCCGCCACCAACCGTTGCTGCTCGCTCAGGTCTAGCGCCACGCCTTCATAGTCGTGATAAGCGACCCGGCCATAGAACTCCATGGAAATCTGGTTGACCGGCAACAACCCGCACTGCAATGCCGCCACCGCGCACCCCGACCTGGTGTGGGTATGCAGCACGCATTGCGCATCTTCACGGGCGCCGTGGATGGCGCTGTGGATCACGAAACCCGCCGGGTTGACCGGGTACGGCGACGGCTCCACGGCGTGCCCGTCAAGGTCGATCTTGACCAGATTCGACGCGGTGATTTCGTCGAACATCAGCCCGTAAGGGTTGATCAGAAAGTGATGCTCCGGCCCCGGAATGCGCACCGAGATGTGGGTGAAGATCAAATCGGTCATGCGAAAGTGCGCAACCAGGCGGTAACAGGCCGCCAGTTCCTCACGCAGGCGTTGCTCGGTTGCGATGCGCTCGGGGGCCAGGTGGCTGGCGATTTTGTTCATTGTCGTGGTTCTCCAGGCTGATCGGCTGGGCAGACATTAAGGCTGGACGCGTCGACACGTCCAGCCATCCGCGTTTATTTGCTGGCCCAGGCGTTGAAGCGCTCTTCAAGTTCTTCGCCATGATCGACCCAGAAACCGACGTTCATCGACAGTGCGCCCTTGAGGTTCTGCGGCGCGGTGGGCACCCATTGCGCGAGTTTGTCGTCCAGCCGTGCGGCGGCCAGGGTGTTGGTCGGGCCGTAAGGGATCTGCTGCACATAATTGACCTGGGCGTCCGGCTGATTGGCGAACGCAATGAAACGCTGGGCCTGATCCACGTGCCGCGAGCCTTTGATGATTGCCCAGTAATCCATGCCATACAGGCTGCCGGGCCAGACCAGGCCGAGGTGGCTGCCTTTTTGTGCGGCGTCGGCGATGCGCCCGCTGTAGGTCGAGGTCATCACCACGTCACCGGCGGCCAGCCACTGTGGCGGTTGCGCGCCGGCTTCCCACCACTGGATGTAAGGCTTGAGTTCAGTGAGTTTGGCGAAGGCCCGGTCCACGCCTTGCGGGGTGCCGAGCACCTTGTAGACGTCTTCGGTTTTCACGCCGTCGGCCAGCAAGGCGAACTCCAGGTTGTACACCGCGCGTTTACGCAGCCCGCGTTTGCCGGGGGTTTTCTTCACGTCCCAGAAGTCTGCCCACGAGGTCGGGGCCTGGGCCAGTTTGTCGGTGTCGTAGGCAATCGCCACGCTCCACACCAGCGCGGCGGAACCGCATTCCTGTGCCGCTTCGGGGATCAACTGGTCGGCGTGCCCCAGGCGCGTCCAGTCCAGGCGCTCGTACATGCCCTCTTCGCAGCCGCGCATCAGGTCCGGGCCTTCGATCTGCACCACGTCCCAATCGACGTTGCCGGTGTCGACCATCACTTTGATCTTGGCCATCTCGCCGTTGTATTCACTCTGGATCACTTTGCTTTGATCCACGGCGGCGAACGGTTGAAAGAACGCCACGTCCTGGGCTTTTTGTCCGGCTCCGCCGTAACCGACCACCACCATGTCCGATGCTGCCTGGGCACTGCCCAGGCCCATGGCCACGGACAACACCAAGGGATAAAAACCGTGCTTGAGCGTATTCGATTTCATCAGTGGTTCCTCTGGCAGGTGCCCTGCGGACAAATGCCGCCAAGGCCCTTTTTTATTGTTGTGAGGTAAGCCCCGGGAGCAGGCTCGAAGCGAAATTACTGCAAGGCGCAGTAAAAAAACAAGTTGATTTTTTACTGAAGGTAAATTTCTATAGGCCAATAATAACAACGCCGAATCTTGCTGCCTGGAGAACCCGCACCATGCCGACCTCGACACCCGCCTTCGCGCACCTGTTCGAACCTCTGGAGATCCGTGGCAAGCGCCTGAAAAACCGCATCATGTCCAGCGGACACGACACGTCGATGCCCACCGACAACCTGGTCAATGAGCAATTGATCGCCTATCACCGGGCACGGGCCGAAGGCGGTGCCGGGCTGATCGTGCTGCAAGTGGCCGGGGTGCATGATAGTGCGCGCTACACCTCCCACGTGCTGATGGCCACCGACGATGCGTGCATCGAGGGTTACCGCAAACTGGCGCAAACCTGCCATGCCCACGGCACCGTGGTGTTGTCCCAGGTGTTCCATCCGGGGCGGGAGATCATGGAGTCCAGCGATGGCTTGCTGGCGGTGGCCTACTCCGCCTCGTCGGTGCCCAACGAACGTTTCCGGGTGATGCCCCGCGCGCTGGATCAGGCAATGATCGACGAAATCGTCGCCGGTTATGCCGCCGCCGCCCGGCGCCTGCATCAGGCCGGGATCGATGGCGTCGAAGTGGTCGCCAGCCATGGTTACCTGCCGGCGCAATTCATCAATCCGCGAGTCAACCGGCGCACCGACGGCTACAACGGTGATCTGAAACAGCGTTTGCGTTTCCTGCGCGAAGTCATCAACGCCGTGCGTGAAGCGACCGATGAGCAGTTCATCGTCGGCCTGCGTATATCTGCCGATGAGCGCGACCCGGAGGGCCTGACCGAAGACGAATCCCTGGCCGCCGTGCAGTCGCTGCAAGCGCAGCTCGATTATGTGCACATCGTCGCCGGCACCTCGGCGTCCCTTGGCGGCGCGGTGCATATCGTGCCGCCCATGGCAATCGAAGCGGCGTACCTGGCCCGGGAAGCCGGGACGTTCAAGGCCAGCCTGGACATTCCATTGTTCGTCACCGGGCGCATCAACCAGCCCCAGGAAGCCGAGCTGATTCTGGCCCGAGGCCAGGCCGATGTCTGCGGCATGACCCGCGCGCTGATCTGCGACCCGCAGATGCCCAACAAGACCGATACCGGCCGCGTCGAGGATGTGCGCGCCTGTATCGCCTGCAACCAGGCATGCATCGGGCATTTCCACAAAGGCTTGCCGATTTCCTGCATCCAGCACCCGGAAACCGGTCGTGAGCTGGTTTTTGCCGAACCTAAACCGACGATCAAGCGCAAGCGCATCATGATCGCCGGCGGCGGCCCGGCCGGCATGAAAGCCGCCGCCGTCGCGGCCCAGCGCGGGCATGACGTGACCCTGTACGAAGCCGGTTCACAACTGGGCGGTCAGGTGTTGCTCGCACAACTGCTGCCACGGCGCAGCGAGTTCGGCGGTGCCAGCACCAACCTGCAGCGGGAAATGGAGCTGGCCGGCGTGCGCGTGGTGCGCAACACCCGGGTCAACCGGGCACTGGTAGAGCAGGAAAAACCCGACATGGTGATCGTCGCGACCGGTGCCGAGCCGTACTGGCCTGCCTTCGAACGCGGTGGTGAGCTACAGGTGGTAGACGCCTGGCAAGTGCTGCGCGATGAAGTACAGGTCGGCCGTTCGGTGGTGGTGGTCGACTGGCGCTGCGACTGGATCGGCCCCGGCATCGCCGAACGCCTGGTGCGCGCCGGGCATCAGGTGCAACTGGCGGTCAACGGTACCCATTGCGGGGAAAACCTGCCGCTGTACGTGCGCGATCAACTGGCCGGCGAGCTGCATAAACTGGGGGTGCCGATCACGCCGTATGCGCGGCTGTACGGCTGCGATGACAACACGGTCTACCTGCAACATACCGCCAGCGGCGAACCGATGCTGATGGAAAACATCGACACCCTGGTGCTGTGCCAGGGTCACCAGCCGGTGGATACCCTGGGTGCCGAGCTGCAAGGGCTGGTGGAGTTTCGCCGCATCGGCGACTGCCTGGCGCCGCGCACCGCCGAAGAAGCGATTTATGAAGGCCTGAAAGTCGCGTGGGAGCTTTAAGGCTGTTTATACTCCGGGACTTTAATGGCTAACACCCACCCTGTAGGAGCGAGCCCTGCTCGCGATGGACTAGAGGACACCGCTGGGTGTCAGGCTTCCAGCGTTATCGTTGGCGACCATCGCGAGCAAGCTCGCTCCTACAAGTGACAAGGGATTTGCGCCATTCCTCCGGTTCGGAATTGATCATGAGCAACAACAGTACGACCCCGCCCGCACCCGGCAACGCCGAACCGCATTTTCTCGGTACGCGCATTCGCGGCCTGCGCAAACGCCGGGGCATGACCCTGGCGGAACTGGCGCAACAGAGTGAACTCACCGCCGGCTACATCAGCCAGCTGGAACGCAACCTCGCCTACCCGTCGATCCCGGCGCTGTTCAACATTGCCCGCAGCCTCGGTGTCACCATCCAGTGGTTCTTCGCCAGTGAAGCGGTCACCGCGCCAGAGGACGATGGCGTCGTGGTGCGCAAGAGCAGCCGCCTGAACGTGCATTACGAAGACGGCATCGTCGACCAGTTGCTGACGCCGCAGGCCAACCGCCAACTGGAGATGCTCCACTCGCGCTTCCCGCCCGGTACCTACAGCCAGCAAAGCTACAGCCACGAGGGTGAAGAAGCCGGCTACCTGCTGTCCGGCAGCTTCGAGCTGTGGGTTGGCGAGCGCCATTTCCAGCTCAATGAAGGCGACAGCTTCAGTTTTTCCAGCCAGCAACCCCACCGTTACGGTAATCCCGGCGAGGTGGACGCGGTGGTGATCTGGGTGATTACGCCGCCGACGTTCTAACGCCGGCCGCGCCCGACCGGCTGCGTGGCACTCGCACGCTTGAGGGTGTCGCTCGGCAATTCCTTGAACAGCGCACGATAGCTGCTGGAAAACCGCCCCAGGTGCCAGAACGACCAATGCATGGCCACTTCGGCCACGGTGGTCTGCGCGGGCGTGCGGCTCAGCAGTTCGCGGCGGGCGCTGTTGAGTCGACGCAAGCGCAGCCATTGGGTCGGCGCCATGCCGGTGTAGGTCTTGAAAGCATGCTGCAACTGGCGCAGTGAAACCCCGGCAACCTGGGACAGCTCCAGCAGGTTGAGGTGTTCTTCCGGGGTGTCCGCCGCCCATTCCCCTACCCGCTTCATGATCACCCGCTCCGCCGCACGGCGCTGCAATGCGCCCTGGTCGAGGCCGACACACGCGTTGTCGAGAATGAACAGACAGTCTTCCAGCAGCTGTTGGGTCAGCGCTTCGCGGCTCGGTGGGTCGAAGGTCTGCGACAGCCGCGTCAGGGTCCCGCTGAGCCAACGGCAGAACAGCGCGTTCTGCTGCGAGTTGAGCGGCGCCATGAACAGCCCTTCGAGCCGGGCGATGTCCAGGCTATGCCGCTTTACAAACTCCGGACCGAACACCACGGCGATTTCCTGGTAGTTCTCCGGGGTAATCCAGATGTTGCGACTTTCGCCATTCAACACGTACAGCGCGTTGTCGCCGCGATCGAAGCAGAACGACAGCGACCCCTGGGGCGCGCTGAAATTCTGCTCGACCCGGGTGTTCATGGACTCTTCGTAAATCTCCACGCCCTGCAGATCCAGGTAGCGCACCCTACCTGCGAAATGCCCCGGCGACATCTGTTGGTAATGCTGGACCCAGCCCGGTGTGGCGCGGATCTGCTCGGCGACATCGGCGGTATTGAAGGCTTGGACCTGGAGTGAATTGCACGTCGACATAAGTGACCTTGCGCACTCTTTTGGTGCGCTTTGTGCTGCTTAAAGTGGATAGATGGAACCCAAAGGCTCGCCCAAGATAGACGTCAACGCGCTACAGGGGAAGTGTCCGGCGGATGAAACCGGTCTCTCCTGGCGTTAATAAAACCAATAACGAGGTCTTTATGAATGTCCCTTTCGATCAGCTGTTCACTTGGCTGAAAGATCACAAGATTACCGAAGTCGAGTGCGTCGTCAGCGACCTGACCGGCATTGCACGCGGCAAAATCGCACCCACCAACAAGTTCCTGCATGAGCGAGGCATGCGCCTGCCGGAAAGTGTGCTGTTGCAAACGGTAACCGGGGACTTTGTCGACGACGACATCTACTACGACCTGCTCGACCCGGCCGATATCGACATGGTCTGCAAGCCGGACGCCGACGCCGTCTACGTGGTGCCATGGGCCATCGAGCCGACCGCCATCGTGATCCACGACACCTTCGACAAGTTCGGCAACCCGATCGAGCTGTCGCCGCGCAACGTGCTGAAGAAAGTCCTGCAGCTGTACACCGACAAAGGCTGGCGGCCGATCGTCGCACCGGAAATGGAGTTCTACCTGACCCAGCGCTGCGAAGACCCGGACTTGCCGCTCAAGGCACCAATGGGCCGTTCGGGCCGTGCCGAAAGCGGTCGTCAGTCGTTTTCCATCGATGCGGCCAACGAATTCGATCCGCTGTTCGAAGACGTCTACGACTGGTGCGAACTGCAAGGCCTGGACCTCGACACGCTGATCCACGAAGACGGCCCGGCGCAGATGGAAATCAACTTCCGTCATGGCAACGCACTGGACCTGGCCGACCAGATCACCGTGTTCAAGCGCACCATGCGCGAAGCGGCGCTCAAGCACAACGTGGCGGCAACCTTCATGGCCAAGCCGGTCGGCGACGAGCCTGGCAGCGCCATGCACCTTCACCAGAGCGTGGTGGACATTGCCACCGGCCAGCCGATCTTTGCCGACGCCAATGGCAACATGAGCGAGCTGTTCCTGCATCACATCGGTGGCTTGCAGAAGTACATCCCGAAAGTGCTGCCGATGTTCGCGCCGAACGTCAACTCGTTCCGCCGCTTCCTGCCGGATACCTCGGCACCGGTGAACGTCGAATGGGGCGAAGAAAACCGCACCGTCGGCCTACGCGTGCCGACCTCCAGCCCGGACGCCATGCGCGTTGAAAACCGTCTGCCGGGCGCCGATGCCAACCCGTACCTGGCCATCGCCGCCAGCCTGCTGTGCGGCTACCTGGGCATGGTCGAGCGCATCGAGCCCAGCGCTGCAGTACAGGGCCGCGCCTATGAACGTCGCAACCTGCGCCTGCCGATCACCATCGAGGATGCCCTGACCCAGATGGAAGAGTGCGACACCATCAGCCGCTACCTGGGCAGCAAGTTCGTACGGGGCTATGTCGCGGTCAAGCGCGCCGAGCACGAGAACTTCAAGCGGGTGATCAGCTCCTGGGAGCGTGAGTTCCTGATGCTTAGCGTCTGACAAACCAAATCCTGGCTGCAACCGCGTCCCCCCTGTGGGAGCGGGCTTGCTCGCGAATGCGGTGTGTCATTCAGCAAAAATGCTGGCTGACCCGGCCCCTTCGCGAGCAAGCCCGCTCCCACAGAGAGAACGCCAACGCCTGAAAATCCAATAATTCGAAGAGGTGTCGATATGCGTCTATTGAAATCCATGGTCCCGCTCGCGCTGGCAGCGCTGTTCAGTGCCGGTGTTCAGGCTCAGGCACAGGTCAGTGTCTACAACTGGACCGACTACATCGGCGAAACCACCCTCGCCGACTTCCAGGCCAAAACCGGGATCAAGGTGATCTACGACGTATTCGATTCCAACGAAACCCTGGAAGGCAAACTGCTTGCCGGGCGTACCGGGTATGACGTGGTGGTGCCGTCGAACCACTTCCTCGCCCGCCAGGTAAAGGCCGGCGCGTTCCTCAAGCTCGATCGCGAGCAACTGCAGAATTTCACCAACCTTGACCCGAAACTGCTGGCGCTGCTGGAGAAAAACGATCCGGGCAACGCGCATTCGGTGCCGTACCTGTGGGGTACCAACGGCATCGGTTATAACGTCGACAAGGTCAAGCAGGTGCTGGGCATCGATCACATCGATTCCTGGGCCGTGCTGTTCGAACCGGAAAACATCAAGAAGCTGAGCGCCTGCGGCGTGTCGATGATGGACTCGGCGGACGAAGTGTTCCCGGCGATCCTCAACTACATGGGCATGGACCCGCGCAGCGAAAACCCCGAGGACTTCAAGAAGGCCGAAGCCAAGCTGTTGCAGATCCGCCCTTACATCACCTACTTCCACTCCTCCAAGTACGTGTCGGACCTGGCCAACGGCGACATCTGCGTGGCGTTCGGTTACTCGGGTGACGTGTTCCAGGCCGCCAACCGCGCCAAGGAAGCCAAGAACGGCGTGAACATCGCCTACGCCATTCCCAAGGAAGGCGCCAACCTGTGGTTCGACCTGCTGGCCATCCCCGCCGACGCCAGCAATCCGAAAGAAGCCCACGCCTTCATCAACTACCTGCTGGACCCGCAAGTGATCGCCAAGGTCAGCGCGTCGGTCGGTTATGCCAACCCGAATCCGGCCGCCAAGCAGTACATGGACCCTGAGCTGGTCAGCAATCCCGAGGTTTATCCGTCCCAGGCAGTCCTCGACAAACTCTACATCTCCACCACGCCGCCGCAGTCGATCATGCGCCTGATGACCCGCTCGTGGAGCAAAGTGAAGTCCAACAAATGAATCAGTACACCAAGGAACACACCCTCTCCTATTACGCAGCATCCGCCAAGGGCATGAGGCAGCGTCCCGCGCTGGCCTCGGACCTAGTGGCCGATGTCTGCGTGGTCGGCGCGGGTTTCACCGGTATCAACACCGCCATCGAACTGGCCCAGCGCGGGCTCTCGGTGGTCCTGCTGGAGGCCCGGCGGATTGGCTGGGGCGCCAGCGGGCGCAACGGCGGCCAGTTGATTCGCGGCATCGGTCATGACGTCAGCGGCTTTGCCCGGCATGTGGGCACCGAAGGGGTGCAGTACCTGGAACAGTCCGGGGTCGAATCGGTGCAGGTCGTGGCCAATCGCATCCGCGAGCACGGCATTGATTGCGACCTGCGCTGGGGCTTCTGCGAACTGGCCAACACCCCGGCGCACTTTGCCGGGTTGAAGGCCGAGCACGCCGAACTGCTGGAGTCCGGTTACGCCCATGAAACCCGCTTGATCGAACCCGGCCAGATCCGCGAGCACGTGGTGAACTCCAGCGTTTACGCCGGCGGCCTGGTGGACATGGGCTCGGGCCACCTGCATCCGCTGAACCTGGCTCTCGGCGAAGCGCAGGTCGCCGAGTCCCTTGGCGTGCAGATCTTCGAACAGAGCCCGGTGCTGGAGCTGATCCACGGCAGCACCGTGCAAGTGCGCTGCAAAGGCGGCACTGTGCGTGCGGGGACGCTGGTGCTGGCCTGCAATGCCCATCTGGAAGAGCTTGAACCGAAGCTCAGTGGCAAAGTGCTCCCGGCGGGCAGCTACATCATCGCCACCGAACCCCTGTCAGAAGACGCCGCCAGGCAACTGATCCCTCACAACGTCGCCTTGTGCGACCAGAAAGTCGGCCTGGACTACTACCGGCTCTCGGCTGACCGGCGTTTGTTGTTCGGCGGTGCCTGCCATTACTCCGGGCGCGACCCTTCGGACATCGCTGCCTACATGCGCCCGCACATGCTCAAGGTCTTCCCGCAGCTGGCCAATGTGCGCATCGATTATCAGTGGGGCGGCATGATTGGCATCTCGGCCAACCGCTTCCCGCAGGTCGGGCGCTTGAGCCAGCACCCCAACGTGTACTACGCCCAGGGTTACTCCGGCCATGGCCTGAACGTGACTCACTGGTGCGCCAGGCTGTTGGGCGAAGCGATCCATGCCGGCCACAGCAAAGGCTTCGACGTGTTCAGCGCCGTGCCGCACATGACCTTCCCCGGCGGCCGCGCCCTGCGCTCGCCACTGCTGGCCCTGGGCATGTTCTGGTATCGGATGCGGGAAATGCTTGGCTGACCACCGAACGCCTGAGGTGAGGAAAGGCCCTCGCCTCAGGCATCCCGGCAACGTCAAGAGACCGCAGCGACGCACCTATTGAGGCATCGGAATGGTAATGCCCTCTTTCTGCAAATCCTCCCGGACCGACTGGAACTTCTGATACTTGGACAATTCGATCGGCCCGTCATAGGTCATGCTTTGCATCTTGCGGGGCGGGTATTTGATGTAGGTCTGCATGAGCTTGTTGATTGCCTGACTGATCGGCACCATCGTCCAGGTACGCTCGGTGACGTTACTCATGAAGATGTCATAGCGTTCCTGTGGGTCTTGATACAAATCGAAGACCTGAGGCACCGTCGCCACGTACTTGGTGGCACCTTTCCAGCCCTGGTTGGTGTCCACGGCCAAGCCACCGGTTTGGGCACCATCGTCGCCACGCAGGTTGAACACGGCCTTGTAGTTGCCCACACGGACCGCCCCCGGCGACAACTCGTTTTCGGTGAAGTAGAACCACTCTTTTCGTGGGTCGGGACCCGTGCCGGTGATCACGGGGGTCATGTCGTAGCTGTCGAAGAGGATCGGCTGGCCTTCGCGATCCTTCTCCGGCAACTTGATACCCGCTACCGAAGCGAATGTCGCCATCAAGTCGAGGCCGCCGAGAATGTCGTGGTTCTTGGCGTTCGGCTTGATCTTTCCGGGCCAGGCCATGATCGCAGGGACCCGGTTACCACCTTCGCGTACGGTGCCCTTGGTGCCACGGAAAGGCGTGTAGCCGGCATCCGGGTAAACGTCCTGCCAGGCGCCATTGTCGGTGGTGTAGACCACCAGTGTGTTCTTATCCAGGCCCAGTGCCTTGAGCTTGTCCATGATATGACCGATTCGCGTATCCAGCTCCACCACCGAGTCGGCGTACTTGGACTTGGATATCGACTTGTGCACGAACTCCGGTGCCGGCAGGTTCGGTTGGTGCACCTTCATGAAGTTGACGTTGATGAAGAACGGCTTGTCTGATTTGGCGGCGGTGTCGAGGAACTCCAGCGCGGCTTTCTCGACATAGCTGTCGAAGAACGGAATCCCGACCACGCCAGGTTTGCCGTCGACAACGGGTGTATCGACATACTGGCCATTGATCTTGAACTCTTCGACCGCCTTCTCCCCGGCCTTGCCCGAGAGTGCACCCTTGGTGACCTGGGTAAACATCGCACGGGTTTCCGGGTCCATGTCGGGGAACCACGTCGGGTCTGCGTAGGTGTAGGCATTGAGGTGATAGAGGCCAACGTACTTCATCACGTCATAACCCTGGGCATTGGGCAGTGCATAGTCGGCTTCACCCAGATGCCACTTGCCGGTGAAGTAGGTCTCGTAACCACCGGTCTTGAGCACCGAAGCCAGTGTCCATTCCGCGGCTGGCAAACCGCCGCCCTGGCCCTGGAAGGCCACGGTGGTCATGCCGCTGCGATTCGGGATACGCCCGGTTTGCATGGCGGCGCGACCGGGCGTGCAACTCGGTTGCGCGTAGAACGAATAAAAGGTTGTGCCTTCAGCGGCCAGTTGGTCGATGCTGGGTGTCGGCATGCCACGGCCAACACCGCCACCATACGGGCCCAGATCACCGTAGCCGGTGTCATCGGACACGATGAACAGGATATTGGGCTTTTCTGATTGAGCAGCCTGGGCAAAACCGTTAAGCGCTATCAGCAATGAACAAGCAATGTAGAGCCTTGAGCGATGAGAAAATCGTTTCATGGCGACCATCCTTTTTCGGGACGGGTCCTTATGGCCGGCTACTTATTGCAAAGTAATCCACGACCGGACCTTGGTGAGTTGCCCCCAAAACCATGCCCCTTGCTTAGTTTCAGGAGTTCAACTGACCAGACAACAGCACTCCCGTCGCTACTCAAGGCACCCGAGACAGCCTAGTACGGTTATTTTCATTGCGCACAACGCAGGCGTGGAATTCAAAGTCGTTCGTCGCTTACTTCGCTTCATGAAGTACCGTGGATCGAATCACCCGCAAGGCTGCTGGTAGCGTCTGCGTTTCGACTTTCGATTTGCTCAATTGCAAGGCACTTCTATATTGAGGGGGTGCTCTGAATTTCCCGCCTTCTGTTGAGCCTGGCCCATGGCAACTACTGATCAACTGATCATCTGCGAGCACTGCGACAGCGTGTACCAGAAAGTAACGCTCGCAAAACATCAGAAAACCCTGTGTACGCGCTGCGGCGGCGTGCTTCAACGCTATAACGGCCTTACGGTCGAACAGCGTCTTGCGCTGACCTTCGCGGCATTGATGCTATGGCTGTTCACCAATTTCTATCCGGTGATGAGCATCAGCCTCAAAGGCATGAAAAACAGTGCAACCCTGTGGGACTCGGTGCTGGCCCTGAGCCTGGGGCCCATCACGTTCATCGCCATGGTGGCGGCGATCGCCATGATCATCGCGCCGATCTTCCAGTTGATGCTGCTGATCTGGGTGCTGGGCTTCGCCCTCGCCCGGCAACGCTCGCCCGGGTTCAAATTCTGCATGCGCTGGCTGGAAGCCTTGCGGCCCTGGAGCATGCTCGAAGTCTGCCTGCTGGGGGCCATGGTCGCCGTGATCAAACTCGCCGGACTGCTTGATGTGCTGCCGGGTATAGGGCTGTTTGCCCTGGCAGTGCTGAGCCTGATGATGATCCGCATCGCCGGGCGCGATATCCGCGACCTATGGGACATTGTATGAGCACGCCTCCGTACGCCGACGAACTCAACCTGTGCCTGTGCCACAGCTGTGGGCTGGCTTGTGACATGACTGGCGAGCCTCACGAATGCGAACGCTGCGGCGCACCTTTGCACCGACGCAAAACCAACTCGCTGGCCAGGACCTGGGCCTACATGATCGCCGCCCTGGTGTTTTACATCCCGGCCAATCTGCTGCCGGTGATGAACACCGAAATGGTCGGCAACGGGGCCGACAGCACAATCATGAGCGGCGTGCTGGAATTCTGGGAAGCCGGGGCCTGGGACATTGCCCTGATCATTTTCATTGCCAGTATCGCGGTGCCCGGCGTCAAGTTCGTCGCCATCACCTTGCTGCTGGTTACCGTACACCGCGACAGTGAGTGGGCACGTGTAGAGCGCTCGAAGCTGTACCGCTTCGTCGAAGTCATCGGCTACTGGTCGATGCTCGACGTGATCGTGGTCGCCCTGGTGGCCTCGCTGGTTAAATTCCAGGCCCTGGCCGACATCGAACCGCGGCCGGGCATTCTGTTTTTCGGGCTGGTCGTGGTGTTCACCATGCTCTCGGCCATGAGTTTCGATCCACGCATGATCTGGGATAAAGAACGGGAAAATCCACACAATGAGGAGGTCACGGATGAAGTCACAAGCCACTGACGGGCCGCACGCCCCCGGGCCGGCGCCGATCAAGACCCGCCGCTTCAGTGTTTCGCTGGTCTGGATCGTCCCGATCGTCGCGGTGCTGGTGGGTATTTCGCTGGTGGTACACAGCATGCTGCAGGAAGGCCCGACCATCGTTGTCACGTTCAAGACCGGGGACGGCCTGACCGCGAATAAAACCGAGGTCAAGTACCGTAACGTGGTGATCGGTCATGTCTCCGATGTGGAATTGAGCAATGACCAGAAGAGTGTCAACGCCACCATCAAACTGGCCAAGCAAGCCGAAAGCTTTACCCGCGAGGACTCACAGTTCTGGGTCGTGCGCCCGCGCATTGGCGCAGGCGGTGTATCGGGTATCGATACGCTGCTGTCGGGCGATTACATCGGTGCCGATATCGGCCAGGCCAACGGCCGCGCGAAAAACTTCAAGGGGCTGGAAAACCCGCCGCCCATCACTTACGGCGAGCCGGGCAAGCGTTTCACCCTGTTCACGCAGGACCTGGGGTCGCTGGATATCGGTTCTCCGGTTTACTACCGCAAGATCCCGGTGGGTCAGGTGGTGGCCTACGCCCTGGACCCGGACGGCAAGGGTGTGAACATCGAACTGTTCATCCATGCCCCCAATGACAAGTACGTCACCGAGAACACCCGCTTCTGGAACGCCAGCGGCATTGACGTGAACGTCGGTGCCAACGGATTCGCGGTCAAGACCGAATCGCTGTCGTCCTTGCTGGTGGGCGGCATTGCCTTCCGCGCGCCAGACTACAGCCCCAACGATAAACCGGCTGCGGCGGAATATGCCTACGAGCTGTTCGACGACCAACAGACCGCCCTCGCCCCGCCAAACGGCAAGCCGCAGTACCTGAGCATGCGATTCGACCAGGCACTGCGCGGACTCAAGGTCGATGCTCCGGTGGAGTTCCTCGGCGTGGAAATCGGCAAGGTGGTGGCGGTCAATCTGGATTACGACGAGAAAAAACGTTCCTTTCCGGTCAACGTCGGCATCGTGATCTACCCGCAACGCCTGGGCCAGGCCCACGTCAAGATGATCAAGGCGCTCAATCATGATCCCAATGACGAAGCCGGGGGGATACGCCTGATGGGCACCTTTATCGACAACGGCCTGCGGGCCCAGGCCCGCACCGGTAACTTCCTGACTGGCCAGTTGTACATCTCCCTGGATTTCTACCCCAAGGCAGAAAAAGTCGCTTTCGATGCAAACGCACGCCCGGTCGTCATCCCGACCATTCCGGGCAGCCTCGAGCAATTGCAGGAAAAACTCGAATCCATGGTCGACAAGATCAACAAACTGCCGATCGAGCGTATCGCCGGCAACCTCGATGGCAATCTCGTTGAACTGCGCAAAGGCATGATGCAATTCAACGGCAAAGTCTTGCCTGGCGTGCAAACGACCTTGTCGGACGTCAGCAAGACCCTGCAAACGGCCAATTCGACCCTGCAATCGGCCAGTTCGACCCTGGCCGAGGACTCGCCACAACGGGAAAAACTGGGGCAGACCCTGGATGAACTGGGACGCACGTCGAGATCCTTGCGTGATCTTGCCGATTACTTGGGACGGCATCCGGAATCGCTGGTCCGCGGCCGTCCGAACAATGCCGCACCCGTTGACCTGCAAGGGCCACCGCGCAATTGAACACAGGAGCATCACCCATGGCTTTTCCGCTGAAGTTAACCCTGGTCGCTGCGATGTTGCTGCTCGTCGCCTGCCGCAGTGACCCGATTCAGTTCCACACCCTGACCCCGGCCCAGTCAGGCGATCATTCGAGGACCAGCGTCGGGGTGATTCAGATCGAGACGCTCAGCGTGCCGCCCCAGGTCGATCGTGCGCAGATCGTCATCCGCCAGGGCAACAGTGGCCTGGCGATCCTGGAAACCCAATGGTGGGGCGCGAACCTCGTAGACGAATTGCGCAGTGCGCTGGCCGATCAATTGAGCAACAGTCCGGTACAAGGCAAGTATTCAGTGCGGGTCGATGTGCAGCGTTTTGACTCGGTTCCCGGTCAATACGCGTTGATGGACGTGAAATGGCGCCTGCGCAGCGCCGGCACAGGCGACACTGAACGGGTGATTTGCCGCAGCACCTTGCAAACGCCGTCTGGCGCGAGCATCGACGAGCTGGTGCTTGCCCAGCAAAACAACGTCAAACGCCTGGCCGCGCTGATCAGCCAGGCGGCCACCCGACCCCAGGCGAACTGCCCTTCGCCCTGATCGGCTTTCCCGCCTCCCGGACTAACGGCGACAGGTTCGCCGTTAGTTCCATCCCATACGTCCTCGCTGTTTCCCACTTTCATTCCACGCCAAAGCAATAGATAACAATTCCCAGTAACAAACTAATTGGCTGCTGGAATCCCCTCTGCAAATTTTTCACATTCCTTTCACCGTTTTGACAGCTGTGCAGCTTTAACGTGGGCTGCAGTTAATTCGCTGAACCTGGTCTCGGCGGTCATTTTTCGCGCTGTTTCAGGTTTTGTTTAACAGCACTTCCACGGCGCTCCAACTGGTGGACAAACTTGGTCAACTCCGTTTCGCGTAAAACAACTTCGCGCCTGTCCAAATCGGTCGTGGCCATGGGGGCACTGACCGTTGCCGTACTGGTTGCCGGTTTTGTCCTGTGGCCCAAGACACCGGCCAACCTGGCTCAGGAAGGCGCGCAAGCCCGGGCCCAATTGCAGCAACAATGGAACGCCGGCGAGATTGCGGTGCTGGTGCGTCATGCCGAGCGCTGCGACCGTTCCAGCAACCCTTGCCTGGGCCCGGCTGACGGCATTACCCGTATCGGCAGTGAAGCGGCCGCCGGAGTCGGCCAGGGCCTGGCGCACCTGGGCCTGGCGCAGACCGACATCCTGACCAGCCCGGTCACGCGCACCGTGCAGACCGCTCATTACATGTTCAACAGCGACCCACGGACCCAGGAGTGGCTCGCCACCTGCGGTACGACCCTGCGCAACGATGTCGTGGCGCACAAGGTGGCCCATCGCAATCTGGTGCTGGTGACCCACAGCGGTTGCATCGCCGACTTTGAAAAACAGACAGGCATGAGACATGCGGCGAAGGACGCCGAGTACACCAGTTCGTTGTTTGTCCATATCGATGGCACTGGCCAACTGCAAGTGCTCGGCATTGTGAATGCCGAGGACTGGAAGACCCTGCTGCAAGAAAAAAATTGAATCATCAGGTATCGAAAACTTTAGTAACAAGTTGATTCAATATGGACTGAATAAAACCTGAACAGAATAGCGAGAAGTGTGATTGAACTTCTCGCCGTTCAATATCATTCCGATTTTCTCTCTTGCAAGTTGCACATCACACTTCAAACAGCCATCTCAGCGCCAAGGTCGAGACATGACGTCAAATCAGCCATTGCCAGATTTCGCTGGCCATTCTTCCCGCCTGCACACTCCAACGGCGCCTGCCAATGAACGCTGGATGCTCCTCGCGCTGCTGTTGGCGTTCATTGCGTTCTACTTGCTGCCGCTGATGAGCCACAGCCTGTGGATTCCCGATGAAACCCGTTACGCCCAGGTCAGCCAGGAAATGCTGCAGGGCGGGAACTGGATCTCGCCGCACTTCATGGGCCTGCGTTATTTCGAGAAGCCGATTGCCGGGTACTGGATGATCGCCATCGGTCAGGCCGTGTTTGGCGACAACCTGTTCGGGGTGCGCATCGCTTCAGCGCTGAGTACCGGGCTGAGCGTGTGGCTGACCTGGTTGATTGCCCGCCGCTTCTGGGGCGATCCGCGCAAAAGCTTTGCCTGCGCACTGTTGTACATGAGCTTCGGGCTGATTGCCGGCCAGGCCGGGTACGCCAACCTCGACCCGCAGTTCACTCTCTGGGTCAACCTGAGCCTGGTTTCTCTGTGGTTTGCCATCGACAGCCGCACCCCTCGCGCCCGCCTGGGATCCTGGGCGGTGCTGGGTATCGCCTGCGGCATGGGCTTCATGACCAAGGGTTTCCTGGCCTGGCTGCTGCCGGCGGTGATCGCCCTGCCCTACATGCTCTGGCAGCGCCGCATCGGCGAGCTGTTGCGTTACGGGCCACTGGCTGTCGTGATCGCCGCGGCCGTCTGCTTGCCCTGGGCATTGGCCATTCACCATCAGGAACCGGATTTCTGGAATTTCTTCTTCTGGAACGAGCACGTACGCCGCTTCGCCGCCGACAATGCGCAGCACGCCCGTCCATGGTGGTTCTACCTGCCGATGCTGGTCGTGTCCGCCCTGCCCTGGGCCGCGCTGTTGCCGACAACGTTCATCCAGGCCTGGAACGACAAGCGTCAGCCGGTCAGCGGTTTTCTCCTGCTGTGGCTGTTGTTGCCACTGGCGATTTTCAGCATGAGCAGCGGCAAGTTGCCGACCTACATCATGCCGTGCCTGTTGCCGCTGGCGCTGCTGATGGGCCATGCGCTGACCGGCCTGCTGCAACAGGCACGGGGACGGACGATTCGCGTCAACGGCTGGCTCAACGTCGTCATCGCCACGGTGGCCCTGGTTGCCTTGCTGTACCTGCAACTGAGAAAAGAGATTTTCGAAAACACCGAGATGTTCAGCCTGTCCCTGGGGTTCATCGTACTGCTGGGCTGGATCATCGCCAACGCCTTGCAAATCCTGCGGCCATTGACCTTATGGGCGATGCCGGCCCTCGGCATCTGGCTGCTGGTGGCGCTGCTGCCTGCCGCCATGCCGGGCCGGATTGTCGACAGCAAGATGCCTGACCGGTTTATCGCCGAACACCTGGACAGCCTGAACCAGACCACCTCGCTGCTGAGCAACGACCTGGGTGCGGCCTCGGCCTTGTCGTGGCTGACCCGGCGACCGGAGGTGGCGCTCTACAATGTCGTCGGCGAGCTCAAGTACGGCCTCTCGGATCCGGCCGCAGCCTCGCGCAAAGTGACCAGCGAAGATGTCGGGCGATGGATGACCGAGGCACGTAAAAAAGGCTCGGTCGGGGTGGTGATGAGGGTCAACAGCGTCGATGAGATCCAGGAAGTCGAGGCGTTGCCCACCGACGGCAAGCGTTATCAGCGCGGCAACCTGCAGGTCCTGATCTTCCCGCAAACCCAGCCCTGATAGCCGAGACGAAAAAACCCGAGTGGCCAAACCGGCCTCTCGGGTTTTTTCGTTTGTGCCGGGTGCCCTCGAAGCGATTGACAATCGTGATCAGCGCCAACCATGACCTGAATCAGGCGCTACGCTTTGCCGATCAGGTATTGATCATCGCCAAAGGCACGACAAAATGCGGCCGGGAGCAGCGTCATATCCTGATCGACGACATCGTTTGATCGACGAGTCGAGCCACAGTGGGCCCAGTGCTGCTAATCTGAATGAAAATTACATGTATTAACGGTTTTTTTGACGTTATTTTCTCATTTGGATCTCTAGATTCCCTGCAACTCAAAATATGCAAATGATTCGCATTGGTTTACAGGCGATTCAATACCCATGATTTTTTCAAAAAATGCACCAGGAGCAGCCCGCAGAATGATTCCCAACATCCCTTCGTTCTTGAAAAAGGCCCTGCTGGCCACCGCTTTGTTGAGCGCCGGCCAGGTTTATGCAGCTGACTCCGTCGGCATCGTGGTGTACAACGCGCAACACGAAGGCCTGACCAAGGCCTGGGTCGAGGGTTTTACCCAAGAGACCGGTATTCCCGTCACCTTGCGCAACGGCGACGACACCGAGATGGGCAACCAGATCGTGCAGGAAGGCGCGGCCTCTCCGGCGGACGTGTTCCTGACCGAAAACTCCCCGGCCATGGTCCTGGTCGACAACGCCGGGCTGTTTACGCCGGTCGACAAAGGCACGCTGGAGCAGGTTGACTCCGCCTACCGTCCAGCCCACGGCAAATGGGTCGGGATTGCCGCGCGCTCCACGGTGTTTGTGTACAACCCGAGCAAACTGCCTGCAGCCAATCTGCCGAAATCGATCATGGACCTGGCCGATCCAAGCTGGAAAGGTCGCTGGGCCGCCTCGCCAGGCGGTGCCGACTTCCAGGCCATCGTCGCCGCCATCCTCGAACAAAAGGGTGAAGCCGCCACGCTGGACTGGCTCAAAGCGATGAAAACCAACTACGCCAACTACCGTGGCAACAGCTCCGTGCTCAAGGCGGTGAATGCCGGGCAGATCGACAGCGGCGTGATCTACCACTATTACAGCCTCGTGGATCAGTCCAAGACTGGCGAAAACAGCAAAAACACCGCCCTGCACTATTTCAAGCACAAAGATCCCGGCGCTTTTGTTAGCATCTCCGGCGGCGGCGTCCTCGCTTCCAGCAAACACAAAGAACAAGCCCAGGCGTTTCTCAAATACATTACCGGCAAGGATGGCCAGGCCGTGCTGAAAAACGGCAAGTCGTTCGAGTACGCCGTGGGCAAGAATGCTGAATCCAACCCTAAACTGGTGCCTTTGCAGCAACTCGATGCGCCGACTGTCGATGCTTCGAAACTCGACAGTAAAAAAGCCGTGGAGCTGATGACACAGGCCGGACTGCTCTAATTGATGCCTGAAACCCTGCCTGTGGGTGTCGCCGAGGCGACACCCACACCATTGCGTCGACGATCCCGCGGAGTCTTTGCGGGACGTGGCGGTGTATGGGTGATCGGTTTGTCGGTGCTGGTTTCCTTACTGGCACTGCTACCGATCGCTTACGTTATTGGCGTGTCCCTGCAGACAGGCTGGTCAACCGTGGTGACCCTGGTGTTCCGCCCCCGGGTGGGTGAACTGCTGGTCAACACCGTGTTGCTGGTGCTGCTGACGATTCCCTTGTGCGTGGCGCTGGGGGTGACACTGGCGTGGCTCACGGAGCGCACGAATTTGCCGGGACGGCGTTGGTGGTCGTTGCTGGCCACCGCACCGCTGGCGGTGCCTGCGTTCGTTCACAGCTATGCCTGGGTCAGCCTGGTGCCACCGATTCACGGCTTGTTTGCCGGTGTCCTGGTCTCGGTCATCGCCTACTTCCCGTTCCTGTATTTGCCGGTGGCGGCCACCTTGCGCCGACTGGATCCGGCCATCGAAGACGTCGCCGAGTCCATGGGGCTCAAACCCTGGAAAGTGTTTTTCCGCGTGGTGTTGCCGCAACTGCGCCTGGCCATCTGCGGCGGTGCCTTGCTGGTCGGTCTGCACCTGCTGGCCGAATATGGCCTGTATGCCATGATCCGCTTCGACACCTTTACCACCGCGATCTTCGATCAGTTCAAGTCGACCTTCAACGGCGCAGCGGCGCACATGCTGGCCAGCGTGCTGGCGCTGTGCTGCCTGGCAATGTTGACGGCCGAATCCGCCGCCCGGGGTTCCGCACGTTACGCGCGCGTCGGTTCGGGAAGCGCCCGGGAACAACGGGTAGTCGCCCTGAAACCGACTTCAACACTGCTGTCGTTGGCCCTGCAAATCGTCACCTGCGCCCTGGCCCTGGGTGTCCCACTGATCACCCTCGGCAAATGGCTCATCGCCGGCGGTGTGGAAGTCTGGGACATGGCCGAGTTGTTGCCCGCACTCGAGCAGACCCTGCTACTGGGCGTCGCCGGCGCGGCGCTGACCACCTGCGCGGCGATCCCGATTGCCTGGCTGTCGATCCGTTACCCGGGCCGAATGCAACGGGTACTGGAAAGCTGCAACTACATCACCAGTTCCTTGCCCGGAATTATCGTGGCGCTGGCGCTGGTGACGGTCACCATCCATTTTGCCCGGCCGATTTACCAGACCACCTTCACTGTGCTGCTGGCGTACCTGCTGATGTTCTTGCCCCGCGCCCTGGTGAGCCTGCGCGCAGGCATTGCCCAGGCCCCGGTGGAACTGGAAAACATCGCCCGCAGCCTTGGCCGCTCGCCGGCCCGGGCCCTGTGGCTGATCACCTTGCGCCTGGCCGCGCCGGGAGCCGCCGCCGGTGCGGCACTGGTATTCCTGGCCATCACCAACGAACTGACCGCCACCCTGCTGCTGGCCCCTAACGGCACGCGCACGCTGGCAACCGGATTCTGGGCCATGACCAGCGAAATCGATTATGCCGCTGCTGCGCCCTACGCCTTATTGATGGTTGTGCTGTCGCTTCCGCTGACCGGACTTCTTTATCACCAATCGAAAAAAACGGCTGGCCGATGAACACTCTTGAATTGAATGCCCTCTACAAGTCCTATGGCGCCCATTGCGCGCTGGACAACGTCAGCCTGTCGGTGCCCAGCGGCAGCCGTACGGTCATCGTCGGCCCCTCCGGCTCCGGCAAAACCACGTTGCTGCGCATGATTGCCGGCTTCGAATTCCCCGATTCCGGGCGTCTTTCGCTCAATGGCCAGACTCTGGTCGACGGTACTCACGAAGTGCCCGCCCATCAGCGCCTGATCGGCTACGTGCCGCAGGACGGCGCACTGTTCCCGCACATGACCGTGGCGGCGAACATCGGCTTCGGCTTGTCCACCAAGGGTACTGAAAAACACCAGCGAGTCGCTGAACTGATGGACAGCGTGGCGCTGGACGCGAAAATGGCCCAGCGCTGGCCTCACGAATTGTCCGGCGGCCAGCAACAGCGAGTGGCCCTGGCCCGGGCGTTGGCGCAGCAGCCGCGGCTGATGCTGCTGGACGAACCGTTCTCGGCGCTCGACACCGGATTGCGCGCAGCAATGCGCAAGATGGTTGCCAGGCTGCTGGAAGACGCGGGCGTCACCACCATTCTGGTCACCCATGACCAGAGCGAAGCCCTGTCGTTCGCCGACCAGTTGGCGGTGATGCGCCATGGCCGGCTGGTCCAGTCAGGCCATCCGCTGGACCTGTACCGCTATCCCGAAGACGAACAGACCGCCCTGTTCCTTGGCGATGCCGTGGTCATGCCCGCGCGCATCGAGGCCGGTTGGGCCCATTGCGACCTGGGGCGGATCCCGGTCAACAACCACCGCAACAACAAGTCCGCGCAAATCATGCTGCGCCCCGAACAACTGCAACTGGCCAGTATCCTTCCCAGTGACCCGGAAGCCGGTGGTTGCCGGGCCGTGGTCACCGATCGGGACTTCAGCGGCAACACCTGCACACTGACGGTGGAGCTCCAACCGTTGAGCAGCCGCGAGCAATCGGGTCGATCGCTGCTGGTGCGCAGCTCAGGCATGTATGCGCCACCCGCAGGCAGTTCGGTTCAGGTCTCGACCATTGGCCACGCCCATGTGCTGAGCGAGATGTGATCGATCACAGATCGAATCGGTCCACCGCCCGACGCCGCTCGTTGTCGTCGCGCACATCGTAGTTGGCCGTGGTCTGGATGTTGCTGTGGTGCGCCAGTTTCTGCGCGATCGACAGGTCATGCTCTTCGATCACCCGGGTGATGAACGAACGCCGGAAGTCGTGGGGCATGATTTTCACCCCGACTTGCGCGCCCCTTTGCCGGGCGATGTAGTAGATCGCATGCTTGGTGATGCGCTCACGGGTGATATGGCTGCCGCGGCGTATGCGGTTGAACAGGAACGGGTCGTCCGGCTCACCTTGCTTGAGCAACGAACGGCGCAGCTCAAGCCACGCCTCCAGCTTGGCGAAAGCCCAGGCCGGGGCGTACTTGATCAACTGCTTGTTGCCCTTGGCCGTCACCCGCAGGCTGCGCTCGGTGAAATCGACCTGGTCGAGCTCAAGGTTCACCGATTCGGACTTGCGCATCCCCGAACCGTAAAGAATCCCGATGATCGCGGCATCCCGCAGGCCCTGCGGCCGCGGATCGGCGGCGCAGACCGCCATCAGTTCCTGAATCAGCGTCCGCCTGAGGTTGCGCCCCTGGGACAGCCGGGTACCGGCCATGCCCTTCACCGTACGCATTTTCAACAGATGCTCCTGAGAGATCAGGCTCATGCGCCAGGCTTCATTCATCACCCCGCGCACCGCATTGACATACAGCGAGGACGTATTGGGCGCATAACCGTCGGCACGCAATGTGGCCACCAGTGCGATAACATCTTCGGGCTGCAAGTTGTACCAGGGTATCTCCTCGATATCGTGGTCTTCGAAGCCCAGGCGATCGGCGGCATCCTGCAGCACATAACGCATGGTCAGTTGGCTGGACGGCGCCAGGCGCGCCAGATAGAGGGTCAGCGGGTTGGTAAGGGGTTTGCGTGAATCAGGTACAGGTAAGTCAATCAAACGAAACGGCCTTGAATGAAAACAGTTCAATGAAACAACTAAGAAATGAAATAACGATGATGTAAAAGACTTTACTGCTGTAGGACTTTTCCAAAAAAACGCCATAAACGCTGAAAGTCTGAACAGTGGCTTAATAGCTTTCAGATAAACGATTCCCCAACCGTTTTTTCATGTTCCTTTCACAAAATCGGGCATAACCTTCCATAAAGTCGGCGCACCCCGGATGGATGTCCAACCTGCCGGCCACGACAGAAAAAGTCAACCGATGCAATTTTTTACCTCCATCCAGTAACTAGTTGATTTGATGCAGATTCTGATTTAGCGTCTATGCTGATTTCTGGATCCCTTTTAGCCTCAAAGGCTATTTACGTTTTCAGCCCCAGAGGTGCCCATGAGTCAGGCGTTTCTCCCTTTCTCTCGTCCCAGTATCGGCGACGAAGAAATCGCTGCCGTAGAGCAAGTATTACGCTCCGGGTGGATCACTACCGGGCCGAAGAACCAGGCACTGGAAGAACACTTCGCCAACTACGTCGGTTGTCGACATGCCGTGGCACTTTCCTCGGCCACTGGCGGGATGCATATCACCCTGCTGGCTCTGGGCGTCGGTCCGGGCGACGAAGTCATTACACCGTCGCAGACCTGGGTTTCCACCGCCAACATGATCACCCTGCTGGGTGCCACGCCGGTGTTCGTCGACGTCGACCGCGACACGCTGATGACCGACGTGGCCAGCATTGAAGCCGCGATCACGCCGCGCACCAAAGCCATCATCCCGGTGCATTACGCCGGCGCGGCATTCGATCTCGATCCGCTCTACGCCCTGGCCGACAAACACGGCATTGCCGTGATCGAAGACGCCGCCCACGCCGCCGGCACTCGCTACAAAGGCCGTCACGTCGGCGCCAAAGGCACGGCGATCTTCTCGTTCCACGCGATCAAGAACATGACCTGCGCCGAGGGCGCGATGTTCGTCAGCGACGATGAAGCCCTGGCCTCCCGGGTCCGCATGCTCAAGTTTCACGGGCTGGGGGTTGATGCCTATGACCGCCTGACCCACGGCCGCAAGCCCCAGGCCCAGGTGGTCGAACCCGGCTTCAAGTACAACCTGGCCGACATCAACGCGGCCATCGCCCTGGTGCAACTGGAGCGCCTGGACGAGATCAACGCCAAGCGCACTCAACTGGCCCAGGCCTATTTGCAGCGCCTGGAAGGTCTGCCGGTGCAACCGCTGAGCGCCCCCACCCATTCGCAACAACACGCCTGGCACCTGTTCATCCTGCGTATCGACGCCGAGCGTTGCGGGCTCGATCGCGAAGCGTTCATGAAGGCCCTCCAGGAACAGAATATCGGTACCGGTATTCACTTCATTGCAACTCACCTGCACACTTACTACCGACAACGATATCCCAACCTGTATTTGCCCAACACCGAATGGAATTCGGCGCGGCTGTGTTCGATCCCGTTGTTCCCCGACATGACCACCGATGATGTCGAGCGCGTCGTCGGTGCCATCGAAAACTGTATGGACAGAAGCCTTTGAGACCTTACCCAATCAATTTCGTTTCGATCGTCATTCCGGTCTACAACGAACAGGAAAGCCTGCCTGAGCTGCTTCGGCGCACCGAAGCGGCTTGCGAGCAGTTGCACCATGCCTATGAAATCGTGCTGGTCGACGACGGCAGCCGCGATGACTCCGCGCAGATCCTGGAAGACGCCGCCTCCCGCGAAGGCAGCCCGGTGGTGGCGGTGATCCTCAACCGCAACTACGGCCAGCACGCGGCGATCATGGCCGGTTTCGAACAGTGCAAGGGCGATGTCGTCATCACCCTCGATGCCGACCTGCAAAACCCGCCCGAAGAAATCCCGCGGCTGGTAGCACAGGCCGAGCTCGGCTATGACGTCGTCGCGACGGTGCGCAACAATCGCCAGGACTCGGCCTTGCGCCGCTGGCCATCGAAGCTGATCAACCTCGCCGTGCAACGTTCCACCGGCGTGGCCATGAGCGACTACGGCTGCATGCTGCGCGCCTACCGCCGCACCATTGTCGACGCCATGCTCGCCTGCCGTGAACGCAGCACCTTCATTCCGATCCTCGCCAACAGCTTCGCCCGCCACACCACGGAAATCCTCGTGACCCACGCCGAGCGTGAACACGGCGACTCCAAGTACAGCCCGATGCGCCTGATCAACCTGATGTTCGACCTGGTCACCTGCATGACCACCACGCCGCTGCGACTGTTGAGCATCGTCGGCGTCGGCATGGCGGCCCTGGGCGTGCTGTTCGCCATGGTGCTGATCCTGTTGCGCCTGGTGTTCGGCGCCGGCTGGGCCGGTGGCGGCACCTTCGTACTGTTCGCCGTGCTGTTCGTCTTCACCGGTGGTCAATTCATCGGCATGGGCCTGTTGGGTGAATACCTGGGCCGCATGTACAGCGACGTGCGCGCACGTCCGCGCTTCTTCATTGAAAAGGTGCTGCGTAGCCAGCCCGAATCCCCTGCTTCCGTTGTTACCGTCGACGGCCTTACTTCCACTTCTTCAGATCAGGTTCCTTCATGAGTGCAAAAGCTGTTGTCTTCGCCTATCACGATATTGGCTGTGCCGGCATCGAATCCCTGCTCTCCTCCGGTTTCGAGATCGCTGCGGTGTTCACTCACGCCGACGATCCGAAGGAGAACGCGTTCTACGGCTCCGTCGCACAGCTGTGCGCCCGCCACGGCATCGCCGTGCATGCACCGGAAGACGCCAACCATCCATTGTGGATCGAGCGTATCGCCAAGCTCGACCCCGACTACATTTTCTCCTTCTACTACCGCAACCTGCTGAGCGAAGCGCTGCTGGCCACGGCCCGTAAAGGCGCGTTCAACCTGCACGGCTCCCTGCTGCCACTCTACCGTGGTCGTGCACCGGCCAACTGGGTGCTGGTCAACGGCGAAACGGAAACCGGCGTGACCCTGCACCGCATGGTCAAGCGTGCCGATGCTGGCGCCATCGTTGCCCAGCAAAAGGTTGCGATCGAGCGCAGCGACACTGCGCTGAGCCTGCACGGCAAACTGCGCGCAGCCGCCTCCGACCTGCTGCGTGACACCTTGCCGGCGCTGCTGCAGGGCAAGGCCAGTGAAACACCGCAGGACGAATCCAAAGCCACGGTGTTCGGCCGTCGCACCCCGGCTGACGGCAAACTGGTCTGGGCCAAACCGGCCGAAGAGCTGTTCAACCTGGTCCGCGCCGTGACCCAGCCGTACCCGGGCGCCTTCTGCGCGGTGGGCGAGCACAAGCTGATTGTCTGGAGCGCCGAAGTCGCCAAGGGCAACGATGGCCTGGCGCCAGGCCGCGTCATCAGCGTAGACCCGCTGCGTATTGCCTGCGGTGAAGACTCGCTGATCATCAACGCCGGCCAGCGCAACGACAACGGCCTGTACCTGAGCGGCCCGCAACTGGCCAACGAGCTGGGCCTGGTGGACGGTTCCGTGCTGCGCGGTGCCGAATCCGGTCGTGCCCCGCGTCGCACCCGCGTGCTGATCCTCGGCGTCAACGGCTTCATCGGCAACCACTTGTCCGAGCGCCTGCTGCGCGACGACCGTTACGAAGTCTACGGCCTGGATATCGGTTCGGACGCCATCGAGCGCCTGCGCAGCCACCCGAACTTCCACTTCGTCGAAGGTGACATCAGCATCCACTCCGAATGGATCGAGTACCACATCAAGAAGTGCGACGTGGTACTGCCGCTGGTGGCCATCGCGACGCCAATCGAATACACCCGTAACCCGCTGCGCGTATTCGAACTCGACTTCGAAGAGAACCTGAAACTGGTTCGCTACTGCGTCAAGTACAACAAGCGCGTGATCTTCCCGTCGACGTCGGAAGTCTATGGCATGTGCCAGGACCCGAACTTCGACGAAGACAGCTCCAACCTGGTGGTCGGTCCGATCAACAAACAGCGCTGGATCTACTCGGTCTCCAAGCAGCTGCTGGACCGCGTGATCTGGGCTTATGGCCAGAAGGGCCTGAACTTCACCCTGTTCCGTCCGTTCAACTGGATGGGCCCACGCCTGGACCGCCTGGACTCTGCCCGTATCGGCAGCTCCCGCGCGATTACCCAGTTGATCCTGAACCTGGTGGAAGGTACGCCGATTCGCCTGTTCGACGGTGGCGAGCAAAAACGTTGCTTCACCGACATCGCCGACGGCGTGGAAGCTCTGGCACGGATCATCGACAACGACAACGACGTCTGCAACGGCCAGATCATCAACATCGGCAACCCGGAGAACGAGGCCAGCATCCGTCAGCTGGGCGAAGAGCTGCTGCGTCAGTTCGAAGCTCACCCGCTGCGCGCCAACTTCCCTCCGTTCGCCGGTTTCCGCGACATCGAAAGCAAGGCGTTCTACGGTACCGGTTACCAGGACGTGTCGCACCGCAAGCCAAGCATCGCCAACGCCAAGCGCCTGCTGGACTGGACACCAACCGTAGAGATGAGCGAAACCATCGGCAACACCCTGGATTTCTTCCTGCGTGAAGCCATGCTCGAAATCGCGGACAAGCGTTGATGCAGGCGGGACTGCGGATTGATGTCGACACCTACCGAGGCACCCGTGAAGGGGTGCCCCGGCTACTGGAAATCCTTGATGAAGCTCAGGTCAAGGCGACGTTCTTCTTCAGTGTCGGGCCGGACAACATGGGGCGCCACTTGTGGCGCCTCATCCGTCCACAGTTTCTCTGGAAAATGCTTCGCTCCAACGCAGCCGGCCTGTATGGCTGGGACATTCTGCTGGCCGGCACCGCATGGCCCGGAAAACCGATCGGCCGCGACCTGGGGCACTTGATGCGCCAGGCCCGGGATGCCGGGCATGAGGTTGGCCTGCACGCCTGGGATCACCATGGCTGGCAAGCCAATGCCGGACGCTGGAGCGACGCCCAACTGGTGGAACAGATACGCCGTGGCGTGGACACCCTCAGCGACATCCTCGGGGAAAAGATCACCTGCTCGGCATCCGCCGGCTGGCGTGCCGACGAGCGCGTGATCGAAGCCAAGCAGGGTTTCGGCTTTCGCTACAACAGCGATTGTCGCGGCCTGGGCCTGTTCCAGCCGCGATTGGCCGATGGTCGCCTGGGTGCTCCGCAAATCCCGGTCGACCTGCCGACCTTCGACGAAGTGGTCGGGCCGACCGTTGCCGCCAAGGATTTCAACACGTTCATCCTGGACCGGTTCACCCCGGAAAAACTCAATGTCTACACGATCCATGCCGAGGTAGAAGGGATTCTGATGGCCAATGATTTCCGTCAACTGCTGAGCGATGCACATCAGCGGGACATCCGTTTTCAACCCTTGGGCGACTTGTTGCCCGAGGCCCCTGACAGTTTGCCGATCGGCCGCGTGGTACGCGGAGCGCTCGAAGGTCGCGAAGGCTGGCTGGGAGTGCAAGGCGCATGAGCAAACGCTGGGCTTTGCCGATATTGCTGGTCATGGTGGCGCTGGCCTACCTGCTGCCACTGGGCAGTCATGGCCTATGGATACCTGACGAAACCCGCTACGCCCAGATCAGCCAGGGCATGCTCCTGAGCGGCAACTGGGTGTCGCCGCATTTCATGGACGTGCGCTATTTCGAAAAACCCGCGGCCGGCTACTGGATGATTGCCATCGGCCAGGCGCTGTTCGGCCAGAACCTCTTCGGGGTGCGTTTCGCTTCGGCGCTGAGCACCGGCTTGAGCGTGTTGCTGTGCTACCTGGTCGCCCGCCGGATGTGGAACGAACCGCGCAAGAGCTTCGCCTGCGCGCTGCTGTACATGAGCTTCTCGGTCATTGCCGCTTCAGCGGGATATGCCAACCTCGATCCGCAATTCACCTTCTGGGTCAACCTGAGCCTGGTGGCCTTGTGGTTTGCACTGGACAGCGCCGGCCGCAGCCAACGCCTGATCGCGTGGGCGGTGCTGGGCCTGGCCTGCGGCATGGGCTTCCTGACCAAGGGCTTCCTGGCCTGGTTGCTGCCGGTATTGATCGCCCTGCCCTGGATGATCTGGCAAAAGCGCTGGCGTGAACTGCTGGTCTACGGACCGGTGGCGGTCGTGGTCGCCATCGCCGTCAGCCTGCCATGGGCGCTGGCGGTGCATGCCCAGGAGCCTGACTACTGGCGGTTTTTCTTCTGGCACGAACATATCCGCCGTTTTGCCGGGGACGATGCCCAGCATGACGCGCCATGGTGGTACTACCTGCCGCTGCTGGTGGCTTTCAGCATGCCGTGGGTCGCATTGCTGCCGCCAGCGCTGAAGCAAGCCTGGCAGACCCGACGCCAGTCCGATATCGCGTTCCTGCTGCTGTGGCTGTGGATGCCGTTGTTCTTCTTCAGCCTGAGCAAGGGCAAACTGCCTGCCTACATCCTGCCGTGCCTGTTGCCCCTGGCATTGTTGCTCGGCCATACACTGGCTGACCGGTTGAAGCTGGAGCAAGGTCGCGTGCTGGGCATCAACGGTCTGTTGAACCTGGTGGTGGGTGTGGTCACTCTGCTGGCCCTGGTTTATCTGCAACTGAAAAAGCCGATTTACGATCACGAACTGCACAACCTGGTGTTGGTGTTCATCGGCTTGATCGGCTGGATCATGGCCAACCTGCTGCAGGCCTTCCGGCCATTGCAATGCTGGGCAGCCCCGGCGTTTGGCAGCCTGGTGCTCATCGGCTTGCTGCCTGCCGGACTGCCCAATTCCGTCGTCGCCAACAAGACGCCTGACCAATTCATCCTCGATCACGCCCAGGAACTCGGCCAGGCCGCGAAGTTGTTGAGCAATGACCTGGGGGCCGCGTCGGCATTGTCCTGGCGGGTGAAACGCCCGGAAGTGGCTTTTTTCAACACGATAGGCGAACTGAAATACGGCCTTGACTATCCTGACTCGCTCGAGCAGCGCGTCGGCCCCGACCAGATACAACAGTGGATGCACGACGCCCGCCAGCAAGGCTCGGTCGGCGTGGTCATGCGGGTCAAGGGCGAGGAAGAGTTGCGCGAACTCGATCAGTTGCCCAAGGAAGGCAAGCGGTATGAGCAAGGCAACCTGGTGATCTTGATCATCCCTCAGGCGACACTATGAGCCTGCTATTGCTACTGGTCGCCTGCCTGTTGACCTGCCTTGGCCAGATCGCCCAGAAATATGCGGTGGAAAGCTGGCGCGGCCAACCTGCCGGGTGGCTGGAAAAACTGCGCTCGCCCTGGCTGTGGCTGGCCCTGGCCTCTTTGGGGCTGGGCCTGCTGGTGTGGCTGCTGGTGCTGCAACGCCTGGAAGTCGGGGTTGCCTACCCGATGCTCAGCCTGAACTTTGTGCTGATCACCCTGGTTGCGCGTTTCGTGTTCCACGAAACCATCGACCGCCGCCACTGGCTCGGTGTGGCGCTGGTGATCGGCGGCGTGGCATTGCTGGGGCAACACGCATGAACCTGAGTCGCGGAATTTCCTTCGCCCTGGGCAGCGTGTTGCTGGTCAGCGCCGCCCAACTGGGCATGCGCTGGAGCATGAGTCACCTGCCACAACCCGAACAGTGGCTTAGCGCTCACATCGACCTGACAGCCATTGCCATTGTGCTCGTGGCCATCTGCGCCTACGCCTTGTCGATGCTCTGCTGGCTCGCCGCCCTGCGGGACCTGCCCCTGGGTCGCGCCTATTCATTGCTGAGTATCAGCTACGCACTGGTGTACCTGCTGGCCGCCAGCCTGCCGCTATTCAACGAAACGTTCAGCCTTACAAAAAGCCTTGGCGTGGCATTGGTCATCCTCGGCGTCATTACCATCAATTCTCGACCTGCTCGTGCGCCTGATTTAAGGAGTGCCCCATGAAAATAAGTGTATTTGGTAGCGGTTATGTTGGCCTGGTTCAGGCTGCGGTACTGGCGGAAGTTGGCCACGACGTGGTCTGCATGGACGTTGACGAGAAAAAAGTCGAACTGCTCAAGCAGGGCCACGTGAGTATTTTCGAACCCGGGCTGGCCAGCCTGGTGCGCGAAGGCCTTGACGGCAAGCGGTTGCAGTTCACCAGCGACGAAAAGTTCGCGGTCCAGCACGGCCAGGTACTGTTCATCGCGGTCGGTACGCCGTCCCGGGAAGACGGTTCAGCGGATCTGCGCTATGTGATGTCGGTGGGCGAAGCCGTGGCGCGTCATCGCGAGCAACCGGCGATCCTGGTGGAAAAATCCACTGTCCCGGTCGGCACCGGCGATGCCTTGCGTGCACACATCGACAAATGCCTGCTCAATGCCGGACGGCAATTGCAGTTCGATATCGTCTCCAACCCGGAATTCCTCAAAGAAGGTTCGGCCGTCAACGACTGCCGACGCCCGGACCGTATCGTCGTCGGCTGTGAACGCGATGAAGTGCGTGACGTGATGCGTGACCTGTACTCGCCTTTCAACCGCAACCATGAACGCATCATGTTCATGGACCTGCGCAGTGCCGAACTGACCAAGTACGCCGCCAACTGCATGCTGGCAACCAAGATCAGCTTCATCAACCAGATCGCCGAACTGGCCGAGCACCTGGGTGCCGACATCGAATCGGTACGCCTGGGCATCGGCGCCGACTCGCGGATCGGCTACCACTTCATCTACCCCGGTTGCGGCTACGGTGGCTCATGCTTCCCCAAGGACATGCGCGCCCTGATCCACAGCGCCGAAGAGGCCCATTGCTCCAGCGACCTGCTGCAAGCGGTGGAAGCCATCAACGAGCGGCAGAAACACAAGCTGTTCGAACGCATCAACGCGTTCTACAAGGGCGACTTGCGTGGCAGGACCTTTGCCTTGTGGGGCCTGGCGTTCAAGCCGAACACCGACGACATGCGCGACGCGCCGAGCCGGGTGTTGCTGGAATCGTTGTGGGCCGCCGGGGCGAATGTCCGTGCGTTCGATCCGGAAGCCATGCAGGAAACCCAGAAGCTGTATCCCGATGAATCGAAACTGATGCTCATGGGTACGCCTGAGTCGGTCCTGTCCGGTGCCGATGCACTGGTCATCTGCACCGAATGGCAACAGTTCAAGGCGCCGGACTTCGAGCTGATCCAGCAGCGGCTCAATGCACCGGTGATCTTCGACGGCCGCAACCTGTACGACGCAGACCGCCTGGCACGCATCGGTTTCACCTACTTCCCGATCGGCCGGGGCGAATCGCGCAAATTGCCGATGCCTTACCAGCAATGGTCAACCGAACCAGTGGTCGCCTGAACCTCATGATCCCACACATCCGCCAACAGTCCCTCGCGCTGGGTCTGTTGGCGCTGTTGTTGTTCTGCGCCGGGATGTATCAGCAGGCCGCCATCGGTTTCGATTCGCGCTTCGTGCTGTTCGCCCAGGAGATGCTGCGCAATGGGCCGTCGTTTTTTCCGACGACCTATGGCCAGCCCTATGCAGACTATTCGGGACTGTCCACGATATTCATCTGGCTGCTTTCGCTGCCGTTCGGTCAGGTCACCAGCCTGACCGCGTGGCTGCCGAGCGCCATCGCCGCAGCGGTCATCGTCACCTTGATGTACCGCCTGCTGGCGCCCTATTCCACGCGCTGGGCATTGTTGAGCATCGCCTTGATGCTGTTGACCAACACCTTCATCACGGAGACCCGCGCCGTTTCCCTCGACCTGATGCTGGCAGCCGTCTCGTTCAGCGTGTTCTACCTGGGCTATGCCGCCGATCACTTCGCAGCGCCGCGGCGCCGGATTCTGATCTTTGCCTTGCTGATGCTCGGCTTCTGGATTCGCGGGCCGATCGGCCTGGTCATTCCGACAGGCATGCTCTGCAGCTATTTCCTGCTCAATCACCAATGGCGACGGCTGATTGTCTTCGGTTTGCTGGCATCGCTAATGCTGGCAGGGTGTGTCGGCTTGTTGCTGTGGCTGGCCGATGTCAGTGGCGGACCGGCGTTCCTGCAAGACGTGATTCGCATGCAGTTCATGGGGCGCATGGACGGCACCGAGGGTTCCAACGACTTGCTGTATTACTTCACCAGTTCGATCGGTAATTACGCATTGGCGTGGCCCCTGGCGGTGCTGGCGCTATTGGCGGTCGCGGGCTCCGGCCGCCGGGAAACCGGCCCGGCATTGCGCCTGTTGCAATACTGCGTCGCCGCCGGACTGATCGTGATGATCGGTCTCTCGATCCCCCAGGCGAAAAAAGCCCGCTACCTGCTACCGATGCTGCCCATGGCGGCAATCGTGGCGGCCTATCCGTTCTACGCCACGCAGGGTCGATTGTTTGCCTGGCTGCGGGGGTTGATGCAGGCGCTGTGGCTGCTGATCCCGGGGTTGCTGATCGTGACCTTGCTGGTGGTACGACAAAAATTTCCCGATGAAGTGGCTCACCTCACGGTGTTGTTCATTATTCTCGGTGTGCTGCAAGCGGTCGCAGTGGCTGCGCTGAAGCAGCCGCGCTGGCGAACGGAGGCACTGGCCCTTTGCGCTGTCCTGGCACTGTGGTCGTTCTACATCCTGCAATTCGAGCCTGTTCAACGACAGCTCTACGATACCCGCACCTTCAGCCACGAGGCGTTTGAACAGGTGCAGGAAGACCCGGCACCGCTGGTGATGCATGGAATGGGCAAGGACGCGAAGGCCATCAAGTTCATGGTCAACATCCCGCAGGAACTGCACCCGGTGTTCACCGACTCACCTGCGGAACTTCAAGCCCTGAAGGGCCCGGCATGGCTGATGATGGACCTGACCGCGTACAAGAATTTGCAAGGCACGGCGGTTGGTGCATTGCCGCCCGTTCTGAGCGGGCGTTTCGACAAGAATGATTTCGTGCTGCTGCACCTCAAGTAGATCCCGTGGCAACAATCGAATCGTCCGGCTGCTAGAGTAGCGCTCAGGATCGGGCTGATGCCGGCCCGATCGAATAAGGACATTCACGCCGTGACCACCTACTCCCCCCTCATCCGCCGCCTGCTGGTCTGCTCGCTGACCATCGTCGTCAGCCGCGCCATCACCAGCCCTTTGCTCACGTTGTTCGTCAGTGACAAGCTTGGCCTCAACCAACAGGACGTTGGCTTGCTGCTCGGCATCGCGGTGTTCGTCGCCACCCTGCTCTCGCTCTACGGCGGCTACATCATCGATCGCTTCGAAAAACGCCGATTGCTTGTGCTCTCGATGGCGTCCAGCGCTATCGGCCTGGTGTTGCTGACCTTTGCTGAAAATCTGTACCTGACGACCATCACCCTGATCGTCACCGAAACCGCCTCATCGCTGTTCCTGATCGGTTCGAAAGCGATCCTCAGCGACAACCTTGAGGTCGGCCAGCGCGCCAAGGCGTTTTCCCTGAGCTATACGCTGACCAACATTGGCTACGCGGTCGGGCCGATGCTCGGTGTGCTGATCGCCGGCGCCTTTGCGAGCGCGCCGTTCCTGGTGGCGGCGGCCATCGCGTTTTTCAGCATGTTCCTGATGACCGGCATTCCCGGGAACCCGCCCGGTGTTTCCCTGACCGGCCAGGCGCAGAGTTTTCTCAAGACCCTGGTCACCCTGAAAAACGACCGCACCCTGATCATGTTCACCGCCGGTTGCCTGCTCAGCACGGTGGTGCACGGGCGATTTACCTTTTACCTGTCGCAATACCTGCTGGTGACCAGCAATCCCCGACACACCATGGAAATCATGGCCGCCCTGCTCGCCTGCAACGCCATCAGCGTGATCCTTCTGCAATACCAGGTCGGGCGTTTTCTCAAGCGCGAGCAACTGCGCGAATGGATCGTTGCCGGCACCGGCCTGTTCATCCTCGGGCTGATCGGCTTCAGCCTGGCAGACAGCCTGGTGAGCTGGTGCGTGGCGATGTTTATCTTCACCCTCGGTGAAATCATCATTTACCCGGCCGAGTTTCTCTTCGTCGATACCCTGGCTCCGGAAGAACTGCGCGGCAGCTATTACGGCGCGCAAAACCTCGCTGCGCTTGGCGGCGCGTTGAGCCCGATGATTTGCGGCTTCATGTTGATGCACACCCCGGCACCGACGATGTTTTATGCCTTGAGCACACTCGCTGCCGTGGGCGGCTTGCTGTGCTATGTAAGCGGCCGACGTCGTAATTTAAATCAAAATTAGTGCACTGAAAGCTCATTAATATGAATTTGTCAGTAGCAGGATAGAACGGCACACTGTGCGCGTTCCTCCCCCAACAGTTGGAACACCTTCAAGGGCTTTCTGGGTTTCCCAGCCAAGCCCTTTTTTTGTCTCGACTTTTTCCTGCCGGAGTTTTTCTCGAAATGCTTGCTCGCTGGTTGCCTGCCGCCATCAACACCCGCCCCACCGAGTGGAGCCGCGCCGCCATCGGCATGGCCCTGGGGACGCTGCTCAGCGTGTGGCTCTGCGCCCAGGTGTTCGGCATTGAGGTGGCCCAGCACCTGATCGGCCCGCTGGGGGCGTCGGCGGTGCTGTTGTTTGCCGTGTCTTCGGGCGCGCTCGCCCAACCCTGGTCGATTCTGGGCGGCTACCTGAGCGCGGGGGTAATGGCGTTGCTGGTGGCCCATGTGCTGGGCCGAACCCTGGGCAGCGCTTGCCTGGCCGCGGGCATGGCGGTGATCCTGATGTGCTGGTTGCGTTGCCTGCACCCACCGGCCGGCGCCTTGGCGCTGACCCTGGTACTGGCCGACCCGGCCACCATTGCCATGGGCTGGAAAGCCATTGAGCCAATAATGCTGAGCGCGGCGACGATGGTGCTCTGCGCCCTGGCCTACAACAACCTGACCCGTATTCGTTACCCCAAGGGCGCCAGCGAACCGGTGGTCATGATCCCCGCCGATCACCTGCCGGTCGACGGTCAGGCCATCAACGCCGAAGACCTGAAACTGGCGTTGGCCGACATGGAAGCGTTCTATGACGTCACACCCGAGGACCTCGAACAGCTGATCCAGGCCAGCCAACTGCACGCCAAGCGCCGCAGCGTTGGCGAGGTGCTCGCGCCACGCCTGTAAGGTACTGTTCTGGAGGTTCTTTTACCGTGGCCGGGCGGTTCTGGCATCCTGCGCCTCCATTTTCCGACCCGGCCCGCCTTCTGGCACGCAAACCACCATGACCGCCTCCGAAAAAGCCCCAGCTCCACGCCACAGCGACCTGATTTACGGCCTCGATGACCGCCCGCACCTGACCGCCACCGTCTTCGCCGCCCTGCAACATGTGCTGGCGAGTTTCGTCGGCATCATCACCCCGACGCTGATCATGGGCAGCGCCCTGGGTTTGCAAAGCGAAATCCCTTACCTGATCAGCATGGCGCTGTTCGTCTCCGGCCTGGGCACCTTCGTGCAAGCGCGACGCTTTGGCCCGGTGGGCTCCGGCCTGTTGTGCCTGCAAGGCACCAGTTTCTCGTTCATCAGCGTGATTCTCAGTGCCGGCTTCATGGTCAAGGCCCGGGGCGGCGGTACCGACGAGATTCTCTCGACCATCTTCGGCGTGTGTTTTTTCGCCGCTTTCATCGAGGTGGTGTTGAGCCAGTTCATCGGCAAACTGCGCATGCTGATCACCCCGGTGGTGACCGGAACGATCATCACGCTGATGGGGCTGTCGCTGATCAAGGTGGCCATGACCGACATCGCCGGAGGCTTCGGCGCCCCTGACCTGGGGGCTGCCGGTCACCTGGCCCTGGCGGCGCTGGTGCTGGGAACCATCGTGGTGTTGAACCGGGTGGACGTGCCGTTTCTGCGCCTGGGCGCGATTGTCATCGGCCTGACCCTGGGCTACGTGGTGGCCTGGCTGATGGGGCAAGTGGACTTCACCAGCTTGCCCGAAGTCCCGCTGGTGAGTGTGCCGGTACCGTTCAAGTACGGGTTCGCCTTCGATTGGGTGGCGTTCATTCCGGTGGCAGTGATTTTCCTTGTTTCGCCGCTGGAGGCCGCCGGTGACCTCACGGCCAACTCGATGATCTCCCGGCAACCGGTCAAAGGCCCGTTGTACATTCGAAGGATCAAGTCCGGCCTGCTCGCCGACGGCCTCAACTCGGCCATGGCGGCGGTGTTCAACAGCATGCCGATGGTCACCTTCGCGCAGAACAACGGGGTCATCCAGCTCACAGGCGTGGCCAGTCGCTACGTGGCGTTTTTCATTGCCGGCCTGCTGGTGGTGCTCGGTCTGTTCCCGATGATCGGCGCCGTGCTGCAGCTGATGCCCAAGCCAGTGCTGGGTGGCGCGGAGCTGGTGATGTTCGGCACCGTCGCCGTGGCCGGGATCAAGATTCTCGCCGAGGCCGGCCTGCATCGACGCAACATGCTGATCGTGGCGATTTCACTCGGCATGGGCCTGGGTGTGGCCGCCGTGCCGGAAGTCTTGCGTGAACTGCCCAAGGCCCTGCACAACATTTTCGAATCGCCCATCACCGTCGGCGCGCTGTGCGCTATCGTTCTTAATATCTTCCTGCCCGAGGAGTTCATCGAGCTGGAGGAAGATGAATTCGATCCGGAGGCCTCCGTGCTTCAGGTGATGCAGAACCCCGATGTGACCACCAGGGATGAACCCGCAACGGCTGCGGTGGTCGCACAGTCAAACCGCTAGACGGGCTCGAGGGCTGAGCCGCTGGCGGTTCAGCCCTTTTCAGATGAGAGCACGTCCATGCGCAGCGTCCACGCGGTCCTGATTTCCCTCCTGCTCTGCCTGAGCGCCTGTACCTCGCTGCCCTATAGGGACCCGGTGAAAGTCAACGTGGTGGGCATCGAACCCCTGCAAGGTGAAGGCATGGAAGTGCGTTTTACCGTAAAAATCCGCGTGCAGAACCCCAATGACATCAACCTTACTTATAGCGGCGTCGCCCTGGACCTGGACATCAACGGCCAGGCATTCGCCTCTGGCGTCACCGATGAGCGTGGCGAGATCGGGCGTTTTTCCGACACCGTCGTGAGCGTGCCGGTCAGCGTTTCGGCGTTTTCGGTGATCCGCCAGACCTATGGCATCAGCCAGATGAAAACACTCAACAACATGCCTTATATCCTGCACGGCAAGCTCTCGGGCGGCGTGTTCAACACGACGCGCTTCGTCGACAGTGGCACGATCAATCTGCCAGGGGCGATCACGGGCAGCCGTTGAAAGGCGGCGCTTGATCCGCACCGGTGCCGCTCAACTCGTCAGCGGGCTCACTCGACGTCATTGAGAATCAGGCTGCGGTAATGCCCCGGATTTGACCCCGACCACTTGCGAAACGCCTTGTAGAACGAACTGACGTCGGCGAACCCGAGCCGCGTGGCGATTTCACTGAAGCTGATCGCCGGCTCGGCCAGCCAGACAATCGCCAGTTCCTTGCGCACGCTGTCCTTGAGGCCTTGATAGGTCTGCCCTTCCTCGGCCAGTCGGCGGCGCAAGGTTGAAGCCGACATGCACAGGCTTTGCGCCAGGGCCTCGGTTTCCGGCCAGTGTTCGGCTGGCAGGTGGCGCAGGTCGTGTTTGATACGGCTGGCCAGGCTCTGCGGGTCGCGGTACTTCACCAGAATGTTTGCCGGCGCATGGGCCAGGAATCGCTTGAGCTCCTCGGCACTGCGCTTGATCGGCAAATCCAGGCAATCGGCGGAGAAAATCATCCGCGTGCGCGGACGGTCGAAACGCAGGTTCTCGGAAAACATCACCTGATAGTCATCGCAGAAGTCCGGTTTCGAACAGCGCAGTTCGATGGCCAGAATCGGAATCCGCCGTCCTGCCAGCCAGCAGGCAACACCGTGCACGATCATCCAGTAGGTGAAATAGGTGAACGCCCGGCGCGGGTCTTTGTCGTCTTCCAGCAGGACGATTTCCGCCAGGCTTTGCTGACGCACCAACTGTGCCGGCAGGTGTTCGAGGATCAACGACAGAAACGCCAGGCCGCTGGCCAGCCCCGTCGCCACGTTGGGCTGGAGCATGGCGCTGCGGCACAGGAACGCAAAGCTGCCGGATTTCAGTTTGCGTGGGTCCATGCCAAAGAACTCGTCATCCTCGCGCCGTGCCAGCAATCGCCACAGGCGCGCATAGGCTGCGGCCGGGACACGGGCGTTGGCGTTACTCAGCAGTTGTGGGTCGATGCCGACCTTGATCAGCGCTTCGTCCATGGCGATGCCTGGCGCGCAGCTTTGCAACAGTGCTTCACGCACCAGCTGGATGGAGATGGTGTCTTTTTCCGACATGGATCGCGGCAAGCCCTGTTCTTGTTCGAGTGGGGGGCATATTAGCCGAAACCGCCCACTCGACGCAGATCCCCTTGTAGGAGCGAGCCTGCTCGCGATGGTCGTCAACGATGACGCTGGCAGCCTGACACCCCGCGGTGTTCTGCCGTTTATCGCGAGCAAGCTCGCTCCTACAGAGGGGGTGTGCTGATCTTCAGGTTCGTTCAGCTTGGGTTCAGGTAATTGTTAATCAATGCCATATGGTAATACGTATCATTATGTTACAACTTAGCACCCTATCTAAATTCGAGACGCCACTGAATGCTTGTTCCCTTTCTGATCATGCTGCGCGAAGGTGTCGAGGCCGCGTTAATCGTTGGCATCATCGCCAGTTACCTCAAACAGACCGGTCGCGGCCAATGGTTGCCGGCGATGTGGATCGGGGTGTTTCTTGCCATCACCCTCGCCCTGCTGGTGGGCGGAGGCCTGGAACTGGTCAGTGCCGAGTTCCCGCAGAAACAACAGGAGCTGTTTGAAGGCATCGTCGGACTGGTGGCCGTCGGCATTCTCAGCTCCATGGTGTTCTGGATGCGCAAGGTCGCGCGCTCAATCAAGCATTCGCTGCACGAGTCCCTCGACCACGCATTGGCCGGCTCCAGGCACCAGGTGATCGCACTGATCGCCATGGTGTTTTTCGCCGTGGCCCGCGAAGGCCTGGAAACGGTGTTCTTCCTGCTCGCGGTATTCCAGCAAAGCCAGGGCCCGGCGGCACCGATTGGCGCCCTGCTCGGCCTGGTCCTGGCCATCGTCATCGGTTTCCTGATCTACGGCGGCAGCATGCGTCTGAACCTCGCGGCGTTTTTCCGCTGGACCGGCCTGTTCATCCTGGTGGTGGCCGCCGGCATCCTCGCCAACTCGGTGCAGGCGCTGCATGAAGCCGGGCTCTGGAACCACCTGCAAACCGTGCTGTTCGACTTCAGCGCAACACTGCCGATGGACGGCCCGCTGGGCTCGGTGCTGGCTGGCATGTTCGGTTACCAGGACGCTCCGACCGTCAGCACCCTGGGTGCGTATCTGATCTATCTGCTGGTGGCGCTGGTGATGTTCTTCTCCCCGGCCGGCGTACCCGCCCGGCAATCCTCTACCGTTTCCAGCCAGTAAGGGCTCCCATGCCAAATCAAGCCCCACCCCAGGCTTCCCCTCCCCGCGCCTTGCGCTGGGCGGTGGCCGGCTCGGTGATTGTCATGATCGCCGCCGGCGGCCTGTTCTATTACGCCGCGCAGTTGGCGGCAGCCAAGCGCCAGGCCAACCACGATGAAGTGCTGGTGACCATCCACCCGCACAGCTGCGAACCCAATGCCCTCACTGTCCCGGCCGGGCGCGCCAGTTTCCGCATCGTCAACCGCTCCGACCGTGCTGTGGAATGGGAGATCCTCGACGGCGTGCTGGTGATCGAAGAACGGGAAAACATCGCACCCGGTTTGAGCCAGGTCATCAACGCCAACCTGCTGCCCGGCGACTACAGCATCACTTGCGGACTGCTGAGCAACCCGCGTGGCACCTTGCACGTCACACCGACAGCGGCCTCCGACGCCGCCGCCAAAGCCAGGCCGTCGATGGTCGCCTTTGTCGGGCCGCTGTCGGAATTTCGCGTGTACCTCAACAGCCAGGGCACCGCGCTGATCAACGCCGTCACCGCCCTCCAGCAAGCCATCGAATCCGCTGACCTGAGCCAGGCGCAAGCCTTGTATGGGCCGGCGCGCGCGGCGTATCAGCGTTTGGCGCCTGCCGCTCAACGCCTGTCCGAGCTGGACAACGCCATCAATGCCCGCGCCGACTATTTCGAAAAACGCGAGCAGGACCCAGGCTTCACCGGATTCCACCGCATCGAATACGCGCTGTTCCAACAACGCACCCTCGCGGACCTGGCGCCCACTGCCCAGCGCCTGCTGACCGATGTCACCGCCCTCAAACAACAGTTGCTGGCCCAGTCACTGCCGCCGGAGCAGTTGGTGAGCATCATGGTGCGCAATCTCAACGGCATCGCCGACGTACGCGCCAGCAGCGGCGAAGAAGAACGCTACAGCCACAGCGACCTGAACGGCTTCGCCGCCAACCTCGACGCCACGCGCAAAGTCGTCGACCTGTTGCGTCCGTTGCTGAGCAAGTCCGCGGCCGGATTGCTGCCGACAATCGACAGCGCCCTCAATGCCTTCGACGCCGACCTCGATGGCTTCAAGGTGGGCGGCGGTTACGCCAGTTACGACAGCGTCAGTGCCGAACAGCGTAAACAGATCGCCGACAAGGCCAAGGCACTGGCCACCGCACTCGATGAAATCGACCCCGCCCTTGGCCTTTCCGGCCTGTAAGCAGAAGACGAAAACCGATGAACGATCCAGAGCAATTCAACCTCCAGCGCCGTCGCGTACTGCTGGGCATGGGCGCCGCCGGTGTCGCCCTTGCCGGCTCGGCGCTCAGTTGCCCGGCCATGGCCGCCAGCCCCGCGCAAGTCACGCAAGCGCCGAGCAGCGACAAAACCGCTGACCGCCACGAGTTCCATGGCCAGCACCAGACCGGCATTGTCACGCCGCGCCCGGCGGCCGGCATGCTGGTGTCCTTCGATGTGCTGGCCAGCGACCGTGAAGACCTTGAGCGGCTGTTTCGTACCCTGAACCAGCGTATTGCGTTCCTGATGAAGGGCGGCCCGGTGGCCCAGGTCGATCCGAAGCTGCCACCGGTGGATTCGGGCATCCTCGGTCCGGTCGTCACCCCGGATAACCTGACCATTACCGTGTCGGTGGGCGAATCGCTGTTCGATGAACGTTTCGGCCTGGCCGACGCCAAGCCCAAGCGGCTGATACGCATGGTCGGCTTCCCCAACGACGCGCTGGAAGCCGATGGCTGCCATGGCGACTTGAGCCTCCAGTTCTGCGCCAACACCACCGACACCAACATCCACGCCCTGCGTGACATCGTGAAAAACCTGCCGGACTTGCTGCTGGTACGCTGGAAACAGGAAGGCAGCGTGCCGCCCCAGGCCCCGGCGAAACCCGGCTTGCCTGCACAGAGCGCGCGCAATTTCCTCGGTTTCCGCGACGGTTCGGCCAACCCCGATTCCAACGACGCCAAGGCCATGGACAGCATCGTCTGGGTGCAGCCCGGCAGCGATGAACCTGCATGGGCAGCCAACGGCAGCTACCAGGCCGTGCGAATCATCCGCAACTTCGTCGAACGCTGGGACCGCACGCCGTTGCAGGAGCAGGAAAGCATTCTCGGCCGGATCAAGAGCACCGGTGCGCCCATGGGCGGTGCCCACGAATCCGAGGTTCCGGACTACAGCAAGGATCCCGAAGGCAAACTGACCCGGCTCGACGCGCACATTCGCCTGGCCAACCCGCGCACTGCCGCGACCCGGGCCAACCTGATCCTGCGCCGGCCGTTCAACTACTCCAACGGCGTGAACAAGAACGGCCAGCTCGACATGGGCCTGCTGTTCATCTGCTACCAGTCCGACCTGGAGAAAGGCTTCATCACCGTGCAAACCCGGCTCAACGGCGAACCGCTGGAGGAATATCTCAAGCCGGTCGGCGGCGGCTATTTCTTCACCTTGCCCGGTGTCAGCGGCGACCACGATTTCATCGGTCGTTCGCTGCTTGACGCGACACAGCCCGCTCATCAACCAAAAACAACCGCCTGACCACAACAACCCTTACGGAACCGTCCCATGAAGAAGTCACCCCTTGCATTGATGCTGACCCTTGGCTTGCTCAACACTTCGCTTTCGGCATTCGCGGCGACAGCGCCGATGGACCTGGTGGGGCCGGTCTCGGACTACAAGATCTACGTGACCGGGCAACTGGATGAACTGGCCAGCCACACCCGACAATTCACTGACGCCGTGAAAAAAGGCGACCTGGCCACCGCGAAAAAACTCTACGCGCCGACTCGCGTCTACTACGAGTCGATCGAGCCGATTGCCGAGCTGTTCAGCGACCTGGATGCGTCCATCGACTCCCGCGTCGACGATCACGAAAAAGGCGTCAAAGCCGAAGACTTCACCGGTTTCCACCGACTCGAATATTCGCTGTTCTCGCAACAGAGCACTAAAGACCTGGGCGAGCTGGCTGACGGCCTGAACAAAGACGTGAAAGACCTGCAAACCCGCGTGGCGAGCCTGACCTTCCCGCCCGAGAAAGTCGTGGGCGGTGCCGCTGCGCTGCTCGAAGAAGTCGCGGCGACCAAGATCTCCGGTGAAGAAGACCGCTACAGCCACACTGACCTCTATGACTTCCAGGGCAACATCGACGGCGCGAAGAAAATCGTCGACCTGTTCCGTCCGCAAATCGAGAAGCAGGATGCGGCGTTCGTGGCCAAGGTCGACAAGAACTTCGCCACCGTGGACAAGATCCTGGCCAGGTACAAGACCAGCGACGGCGGTTTCGAGACCTACGACAAAGTGAAGGACGCCGACCGCAAAGCGCTGGTCGGGCCGGTTAACACCTTGGCTGAAGACCTGTCAACGCTGCGTGGGAAACTGGGGCTGAACTGAGTTTTGTAACGGCAGCCTCGCCCTCTTCGCGGGCAAGTCGGATCGCCGCACCGCCGCTCCCACAGGTTTGTGAGTCGAAGCACAATTGCGTGATCGACATAAAACCTTGTGGGAGCGGGCTTGCCCGCGAAGGCGTCAGCGGCCGCGCTGCAGTTTTTAAAGAATGCGGTAAAGCAAGCGCTCGATCCGCACGCGACTCACACGCTTGAGGAACTTGGCGACGCCCATCGGGTACTCGGCGAGGGTTTCCAGGTTCTGGAAATGCTCGATGCGACGGGTGTGCTGGAAGATCTCTGCCAGCTCGTTGCGACGCGGCTCCAGCAGCTCGCCATGGGGATCATCGATCAACAGGGCGTTTTCCAGGTCGAGTCGAAACGCCCGCGGGTTGAGGTTGTTGCCGGTCAGCAAGGTATAACGCTGGTCGATCCACATGCCCTTGAGGTGATAGGTATTGTCGCCATCACGCCACAGGTGCAGGTTCAACTGACCGCTGTCGATGTTGCGCTGATGGCGCTTGGCAAACCGGCGCAAGCTGATTTCGTACAAATACGGTAGCGCCGAAATGACCCGGAACGGTTCGCTCGGTGGAATGTAGAAGTCGTTGGCAGTCTTGTCGCCGACCACAATGTCGATCTTCACTCCACGGGCCAACGCACGGTTGATCTCGCGGATGATCGCCAGCGGCAGGTTGAAGTACGGTGTGCAAATGGTCAGTTGCTGCTGGGCGCTGGCGATCAGTTCGCAGATCACCCGGTTCAGCGGATTGTTCTTGCCGACGCCGAGCAACGGGCTGACTGACAGGCCCGCCCTGTCGGTGGTGCCCCGCGTGGTGTCGTACGCCGCGTGCTTGAGACGGCTGCGCAGGTCGCCGATGTCATTGCGCAGGCTGCGGGTGGTCGGCAGGTTCGGCAGGTCGAGGCGGTGCACCGCCTTTGAGGCCACCAGGCCGTGCTGCACCAGGTGCTGCATCGAATCGGCCAGTTCGCGATTGTGCAGCAGGTGATAACGGTCGTAGCGGTACTTGTCGAACTTGTGCAGATAGACGTTGTTCAGGCTCGCGCCGCTGTAGATCACGCAGTCATCGATCACGAAGCCCTTGAGGTGCAACACACCGAACAGTTCGCGGGTTTGCACCGGGACGCCGTAGATGGGCACTTCGCTGGCATGGGTGCGGGTCATCTCCTGATACCAGGCGGAGTTGCCCGGTTGCTTGCCGGCACCGATCAGGCCGCGCTGGGCGCGCAGCCAGTCGACGACCACCACTACGTCCAGTTCCGGACGCGCCAGTTTGGCCGCGTGCAAGGCATCGAGGATTTCCTGGCCGGCTTCATCCTGTTGCAGGTACAGCGCAACGATGTAAATGCGCCGGGTCGCGCTGGCGATTTGCTCCAGCAGGCAACGACGGAATTCGGCAGCGCCGCTGAGGATGCCGACGGCATCGGCCGTCAGCGGGAAACTGCGCAGTTTGGGCAGCAGGGAGCGTTTGAAAAGCAACGGCATAGGGCTCGCAAAGGGTCGAATCCGAAGAACCCGAGAGCTTACACCATCGCTAGCCTCGGGTCTTGTTACTGTCTGTTAAGGCCCCTTCGCGAGCAAGCCCGCTCCCACATTGAAATGCATTCCTCTGTGGGAGCGGGCTTGCTCGCGAAGACCATTTGTCAAACGCCACAAAAAACCGATTGACCAAGGAGAACGATCGTTCTACTGTTAGCCACATGAACGAAATCACTAGCAACGACACACGCGACATCATTCTGGATGTCACCGAAAAGTTGATCTACAAAAGTGGCATAGGCGCCACTGGCATGGATCTCCTGGTGAAAACCGCCGGCGTCTCCAGAAAGAGCATTTACCGCTACTTCGCCAACAAGGACGAACTGGTCGTGGCCGCCCTGCAACGCCGCGACCAGCGCTGGATGCATTGGTACCGCGAGGAGGTCGGCCAGGCACAAACCCCGGCCGGGCGACTGCTCAACCTGTTTACCGTACTCAAGTCGTGGTTCGCCAGCGAAGGCTTTCGCGGCTGCGCCTTCATCAACACCAGTGGCGAAACCGGCGACCCGCAAGACCCGGTGCGCCTGGTGGCCAAAGAACATAAACAGAAGCTGCTCGACTACGTGTGCGAGCTGTGTACCGAACATGGTGCCGAGGATCCGCAGAGGCTGGCCAGACAGCTGCTGATCCTGATCGACGGTGCCATTACCGTGGCGCTTGTAATGGGTGATCACAGTGCCGCCGATAATGCGCAATGCATGGCGCGAAAGTTATTGGACCTGTAGCAACTTAATCAAGCTCGACTGTTGTTTTAACTTTAACTTGATACGGAGACTTGAAATGTCTAATGCCGAAGTTCGTCCGCCATTACCCCCTTTCACCCGTGAATCGGCCATTGAAAAAGTTCGCCTGGCTGAAGACGGCTGGAATTCCCGCGACCCCGAGCGCGTGTCCCTGGCCTACACCCTGGACACCCAATGGCGCAATCGCGCCGAGTTCGCCCACAACCGCGAAGAAGCCAAAGCCTTCCTGACCCGCAAATGGGCCAAGGAACTGGATTATCGACTGATCAAGGAACTCTGGGCCTTTACCGACAACCGCATCGCCGTGCGTTATGCCTATGAATGGCACGACGACTCGGGCAACTGGTTCCGTTCCTATGGCAACGAAAACTGGGAGTTCAACGAGAATGGCCTGATGGCCCACCGCTTCGCCAGCATCAACGACATGCCGATCAAGGAAAGCGAGCGCAAATACCACTGGCCGCTGGGGCGCCGTCCTGACGATCACCCGGGCCTGTCGGACCTGGGTCTGTAAATTCACCGATATCAATTGTGGGAGCGGCGGTGCGGCGATCCGACTTGCTCGCGAAAGCGGTGTGTCAGCCAACATTTATGCTGGATCTGACTTCCTCTTCGCGAGCAAGCCCGCTCCCACAATGGTTTTGTGTTGTGCAGGTGGTTAAGATGCTGCCCTTCCCTGCAGCCTCTTTCTGCACCCGCCGAATAAGCCGATCCCATGCCTTTCGAACTCAGCGTTGACCTCTCCACCCTGGCCATCCTGGCCCTTGTCGCTTTTGTTGCCGGTTTCATCGATGCCATCGCCGGTGGCGGCGGCCTGTTGACCACCCCTGCCCTGTTGACTGCCGGCCTGCCGCCGCATCTGGTGCTGGGCACCAACAAGCTCAGTTCGACCTTCGGTTCGGCGATTGCCAGTTTCACCTTCTACCGCCGCAAGCTGTTCCACCCCGCGCAATGGGTGCACGCCATCGTCGGTACCCTGGTCGGCGCACTGACCGGTGCCGTGGTCGCGCACTACCTGCCAGCAGAATGGCTGAACAAGATGCTGCCGGTGATCGTCTTCGCTTGCGGCGTCTACCTGTTGTTCGGCGGCACACCGAAAGCACCAACGGACAGCGACGCCCCGATCAGGAAAAAATGGCAGTCGACCCAAGGCTTCAGCCTCGGCTTCTATGACGGCGTGGCCGGTCCCGGCACGGGTGCGTTCTGGACCGTGAGCAGCCTCTTGCTGTACCCCATCGACCTGGTGAAGGCCAGCGGAGTGGCGCGCAGCATGAACTTCGTCAGCAACGCGGCGGCGCTGTCGATCTTCATCTTTTCCGGTCAGGTGGACTGGATCATCGGCCTGTGCATGGGCTCGTCGTTGATGGTCGGCGCATTCTTCGGCGCCCGCACCGCCATCAGCGGCGGTGCGAAATTCATTCGTCCGGTGTTCATCACCGTGGTGCTGGGCCTGACCGTGCGCCTAGCCTGGCAACACTGGTTCAGCGTGGCCTAGACGCCGCGCCACATAGACGTCGATCAGGTAACGGGCAATCGAGCGTGACGCCGGCAACGGCGGCAGCTCGTGCACATTGAACCACTGGGCATCCTCGATCTCGTCTTCCTGGCAGACGATCTCGCCACTGGCGTATTCGGCATGAAAGCCGAGCATCATCGAATGCGGGAACGGCCAGCACTGGCTGCCCAGGTACTGGATATTCTTCACCTCGATGCTCACCTCTTCGCGAACCTCGCGAATCAGGCAGTCCTCGGCCGATTCGCCCGGCTCGGCGAACCCGGCCAGGGTGCTGTAGACACCCGGCACGAAACGCGGCGAACGTCCCAGCAGAATCTCGTCGCCACGGGTCACCAGCACGATCATGCTCGGTGAAATGCGCGGGTAATAGCGCAAGTCACACGGCTCGCAGTACATCGCCCGCTCGCGCAGCACCTGATGGGTCGCCTGCCCGCAATTGCCGCAAAAGCGGTGCTCGCGGGCCCAGGTACCGATCTGTGCGGCGTAACCGAGCACCTTGTAGACCGTGTGGTCGCCTTCGAGCATGAACGCCCGCAGGCCTTTCCAGTTGCAGCCCGGCACCTCGCTCTGACTGCGCAGCTCCAGCAGATAGACCGGCTCGCCATCGAGATGACCGATGCCATGCTCGGCAAGAATCGACAGATCCTGGCGCTTGAGCCATTCGCGGGGAAACAACGCGCCGTTGTCATCGAACAGAAAGCCTTCGGGGCTGCGCGCAACGGCCCAGCCGCCAGGTTGATCGGTGTCCAGTACTGCCGTGGTCCAGCGAGGAATCATGGTTAATCAATCCAGAAATTCGGGTTTCTGTTTGCTCATATGGGCGGCCATGGCCACGCGCAGATCGGTGGATTGCAGCATGGCGGCGTTCCAGGTAGCGATGTATTCGAGGCCGTCATCGATGCGATGGTCACGCATGTAGCTGATCATTTCCTTGGTGCCGGTGACGGCGATCGGCGACTTGCCGGCGATTTCGCGGGCGATGCCCATGACGCCGTCGAGCAGGCTGGCGTTGTCGCCGTAGACGCGATTGACCAGGCCCATGTCCCGCGCTTCATCGGCACCAAAGGTGCGACCAGTGTAAGCCAGTTCACGCAGCATGCCGTCACCGATGATTCGCGGCAAGCGTTGCAAGGTGCCGACGTCGGCGGCCATGCCGATATCGATTTCCTTGATCGAAAACTGTGCGTCCGCAGCGGCATAACGCATGTCGCACGCGGCAATCAGGTCGATGGCGCCACCCAGGCAGTAACCCTGTATGGCCGCAAGCACCGGTTTGCGGCAGTTATCGACCGCATTGAACGAAGCTTGCAGGGTGAGAATCTTGCGTCGCAACAGGCGCGCATTGCGCCCGACGTCCTTGCCCAGTTCATTGGCCACGCCGGCCAGCATCATCAGGTCGATACCCGAGGAAAAATGTTTGCCCGCCCCGCTGAGGACCACCACGCGCACTTCATCGGTTTCGTCGATCCACTGGAAGATCTCGACGATCTCGCTCCAGAACGCAGCGTTCATCGAGTTGATCTTCTCCGGGCGGTTGATCTGCACATGGGCGATTTTATCGACCAGTTCGACGTTGAACGCGGTGTATTGAGACATGCCAGTGATCCTTTTGCGGGCAAAAACGAGGCCCGAACTATAACAAGTCATCAAGGCGGGCTGTAAGGCAGTGGTTCGGCCAAATGCGGGACTCACTGCGCGCACCACAACAGTGCGCAGCCGCTCGATCACGTCGCACATTTATGTGACTGCCCCGTGACTTTTTGCGGCAAAAACGCAAAAAAACATGCACTTCGTCGGGGCGTTTGCACCTCGATCAGGCACGTCCGTACCGCTACAAACCGATTGTCGAACAATTTTGCCATCTGCCCTTTACCGCTCTAAGTTCTGGCCTAGACTCATTTTCTCGAGACGAAACCGCTCGGTCACAAAGTGGAAAAAAAGTCGAAACTTTTTCCAATTCCGATCGGTCCTCTGACAGGAAGGTGCGTTGCGACTGGTGCAATCTTTGCAACGGCTCATTCACCCCTTTTGCTTCGACGCATCGGGCAGCGCTTGCTCACTGATGCGTAGCGCGATTGCGCCCGGCCAGCAGCCTTGGCCATGAAACACCGTTTGCCAGACCTAAGAATTAGATCAACAACACGGGAGATTCATATGATCAGTACGGCTTTGGAAATACAGGGAGAGCGTGCTCATCAGGTCGGCGATTCGAGCGCCGTAGCTGCCGCAAACACCCAACACATCAGCGTTCCCGGCACCAGGACACTGACCCCGGCGGCCAACCAGAATCCGAACCGTAAAAAAGTGTTGTTCGTCACCTCGGAAATTGCCGACCTGGTGAAAACCGGTGGCCTGGGCGACGTTTCCGCGGCGCTGCCACGGGCCATGGCCCACCTGCACGATGTGCGGGTGCTGATCCCGGGTTACCCGCAGGTGCTGCACAGCGAAAACCCCATTCATATCATCGGTGAGCTGGGCGGACATGCTGCGTTGCCGCCGTGCAAGATAGGGCGAATGGACATGCCCGATGGTCTGGTCATTTACGTGTTGATCTGCCCCGAACTCTACGAGCGCGAGGGTTCGCCCTACGGTGCCAACAACGGCCGCGACTGGCCGGACAACCATATCCGTTTCGCCCGCCTGGGCCTGGCGGCGGCGGATATTGCCGCCAACCTCGCACAAATCCACTGGTGTCCGGACCTGGTGCACGCCCACGACTGGCCCGCCGGCCTGGCCCCGGCCTATATGCACTGGCGTGGACAGCGCACGCCGACGCTGTTCACCATTCACAACCTGGCCTACCAAGGCGTGACCAGCCTGGGCTCGTGCCCCGAACTGGGTATTCCCCATCACGCGCTGCAACAGGAAGGCATGGAGTTCTACGGCAAGATGTCGTTCCTCAAGGCCGGCATGGCCTATTCGAGCCACATCACCACGGTCAGCGCGACCTACGCCCAGGAAATCACCACCCCGGATTTCGGCTGCGGCCTCGACGGTTTTCTCGCCGCCAAGACCCAGCAAGGCCTGCTCAGCGGGATCCCCAACGGCATCGATGAAAGCTGGGATGCGGCCACCGATCCACACCTGTTCTGCCCGTTCAACATCGGCGACTGGGATGGCAAGGCCGTGAACGCCGCCCATGTCCGCGAGCTGTTCGGCCTGCAGGACTCCGAAGGGCCGCTGTTCGCCGTGGTTTCGCGCCTGGTCTACCAGAAAGGCCTGGACCTGACCGAAGCGGTCTCCGAATACATCGTCAAATCCGGCGGCCAGATCGCGATCATCGGCCGTGGCGAGCCGGAAGAAGAACAGTCGATGCGCGAACTGGCCCTGCGTTTCCCCGGACAGATCGGCGTGCGTATCGGCTTTAACGAAACCGATGCCCGACGCATGTTCGCCGGCAGCGATTTCCTGCTGATGCCTTCACGTTACGAACCCTGCGGCCTGAGCCAGATGTACGCCCAGCGCTTCGGCTCGTTGCCGGTGGCACGCAATACCGGCGGCCTGGCCGACACCATCGAAAACGGCGTGACCGGGTTCCTGTTCGATGAATCCACGGTGCAGAGTTATCAGGAAGCCCTGAGCCGGGCGTTCAAGGTGTTCGCCTTCCCCGACCTGCTGCACGCCATGCGCTGCCGGGCCATGGCAGCGCCGTTCAACTGGTGCAAGGCGGTCGAACCCTACGCCGAGCTTTACGAACAGCTTGTGGCGAAAGCGTTGGGGAAATCGAACAAACAGTAGAGGCTTTCAAGATGCCGTTACGGACCCTTGAGACCTGGCCCCACGGCGCAATCATGCTGGACGCAGAGCACACGCGATTCGCGTTGTGGGCGCCAGATGCGTTTTACGTCAGTGTCGAACTGGAAAATGGACAGTCCTTGCCGTTGCTGCCCCAGGCCGACGGCTGGTTCGTGAGCAACACCCGATGCCCGGCGGGTACGCGTTATCGCTACAGCATCGACGGTGAGCTGGAGGTGCCCGACCCGGCTTCCCGTGCCCAGGCCGGCGATATCGACCGACACAGCGTGGTGGTCGATCCGCTGGCCTATGCGTGGCAGCACAGTACCTGGTTGGGACGACCGTGGAACGAAGCAGTGATCTACGAATTGCATGTCGGTGCGCTCGGCGGCTTCAGTGCCGTCGAGCAGCATCTGGCACGCCTGGTCGAGCTGGGTATCACCGCGATCGAACTGATGCCCATCGCGCAGTTTCCCGGCGAGCGCAATTGGGGGTATGACGGTGTCCTGCCCTACGCGCCACAGGCGTCATACGGTTCCCCCGAGCAGCTCAAACATTTGATCGACACCGCCCATGGCCACGGCCTGTCGGTGATCCTCGACGTGGTCTACAACCACTTCGGTCCGCACGGCAATTACCTGCACCATTACGCCAGGGACTTTTTTCGCGAAGACAAACATACGCCGTGGGGCGCAGCCATCGATTTGCGCCGTCGCGAAGTACGGGACTTCTTCATCGAAAATGCCTTGATGTGGCTGCTGGAGTACCGTTTCGACGGTTTGCGCCTGGACGCGGTGCACGCCATCGAAGACCCGGACTTCCTCCAGGAACTGGCTCAACGAGTTCGCCAGCAGACCGGGCCGGCGCGGCATGTCTGGCTGATAGTCGAGAACGAACACAACCAGGCCAGCCTGCTCGAACAGGGTTACGACGCCCAATGGAATGACGACGGCCACAATGCCCTGCATGTGTTGCTGACCGGCGAAATCGATGCCTATTACGCCGATTTTGCACAAAACCCCAGCGAACAACTGGCGCGTTGCCTGAGCCAGGGTTTCGCGTTCCAGGGCGAACTCAACCGCCATGGCGTGGCGCGTGGCGAACCCAGCGGGCATTTACCGCCCGGCGCATTCATCCTGTTCCTGCAGAACCATGACCAGATCGGCAACCGCGCCTTCGGCGAACGCCTGCATCAACTCGCCCACCCGCAGGCGCTGCGGGCGGCCACGGTGTTGCTGCTGTTGTCGCCGATGATTCCGCTGCTGTTCATGGGCGACGAGTTTGCCGTCGAACAACCCTTCCTGTTTTTCACCAGCCATCATGGCGAACTGGCAAAGCAGGTGCGCGACGGCCGACGTAACGAGTTCGCTGCGTTCAGCGCGTTTGCCGACCCGATGCAACGCGAACACATTCCGGACCCGAATGATCCGCAGACCTTTGCAGCGTCGCGCCCGGTCCTGCCAGCCACGGGCCAGTCAGAGATGCACGACCTGTATTGCCGACTGTTGCAGATCCGCCATCGGCACATCATCCCGCGCCTGCCGGGCGCCCAGGCCCTGGGCAGCGACGTGCTGGGCGAAGGCGCGGTGAGTGCGTCCTGGCGTTTGGGCGATGGCAGCCAATTGCGCATTGACTTGAACCTCAGCGACAGGCCCGTAGACCACACTTCACAGACCGGTGCCATGTGGTTGTTCGAGTACCCGCCACAGAGCGCCGGCCTGCTGGACCAGGGCACCCTTGCTCCGTATAGCGCGCTCGTCAGCCTTGCTGCCACAGCCCCCTTTGCTACCCCGTATGGAGAGCGTCCATGAGTGATGCGCAACTGGAAATCCTCGCCAGCCGTGCCGGCCTCGCGGTCGACTGGATCGACGCCAACGGTCGCCCGCAAAAAGTCGCGCCGTCGGTGTTGCGCAACGTGCTGACCGGCCTTGGCCACCCGGCCGGCAGCGCCCAGGAAATCGACGCCAGCCTGCTTGAGCTCCTGGCGGCGCAACAGACGCACCGCTTGCCGCCATTGATGACCGCCGATGTCGGCGCGGGGCTGGACCTGGCGCGCTATTTCGAACCTCAAACCCCTTGCGAAATCCACCTTGAGGACGGTTCGCGGCTCAACCTGAAACTGGACGCCAAAGCGATGCTGCCAGGGTTGATACCGGTCGGCTATCAACAGGTCTACATCGACGGGCAAACCTTCACCCTCGCTGTGGCTCCGGAGCGTTGCTACAGCGTGGCCGATGCCGTGGATAACCCGATTCCGCGTGCCTGGGGCCTGGGCGTGCAATTGTATGGTTTGCGCCGCCCCGGCGATGGCGGGTTTGGTGACACCCAGGCGCTGGAGGACCTCGCCCGGGTCGCCGGTGAACGGGGCGCCGAGGCACTGGCGATCAGCCCGTTGCATGCGATGTTTTCCAGTGATACCCGACGCTACAGCCCGTATTCACCGTCCAGCCGATTGTTTCTCAACAGCCTTTACTGCGCCCCCGGCACCATTCTCGGCGAACGCGCCCTGCGTACCGCCATCGATGCAACCGGGCTGGCCATTGAACTCAAAGCGCTGGAAGAACGTCCGCTGATTGACTGGCCGGCCGCCGCCCAAGCCAAGCATCGATTGTTGCAGGCACTGTATGAAGGCTTCATCCAGGGTGAACACCCGTTGCACGAAGACTTCAGCAGCTTTCGTCACGCCGGCGGCGAAGCGCTGGAAAACCATTGCCGCTTCGAAGCCATCCAGGAAGCTCGCGCCGCCCGCGGTGAGCACCTCGACTGGCGACTGTGGCCCGAACCCTGGCGCAACCCGCGCAGCGCCGAACTGGCGGCGTTTGCCGAGGAGAATGCCGGGCGCATCGGTTTCTTCGCTTTTTGTCAGTGGCTGATCGCTCGTTGCCTGGAGCGCGCGCAAGCCGCCGCCCGCGCCAGTGGCATGAGCATTGGCCTGATCGCCGATCTGGCCGTCGGTGCCGACGGTGGCGGCAGCCAGGCCTGGAGCCGCCAGGACGAACTGCTCGCCGCCCTGACCGTCGGTGCGCCACCGGACATTCTCAACCGCAGTGGCCAGGGCTGGGGGATTTCCGCGTTCTCCCCTGAAGGCCTGGTCCGCAATGGTTTCCGTGCCTTCATCGAAATGCTGCGGGCCAATTTCGCCCATTGCGGCGGCTTGCGTATCGATCACGTCATGGGGCTGCAGCGCTTGTGGGTGATCCCCAACGGCTCGCCACCGGCCGACGGCGCCTACCTGTACTACCCGGTGGACGACCTGCTGCGTTTGTTGACCCTCGAGTCCCATCGCCATCAAGCCATCGTCCTTGGCGAAGACCTCGGCACCGTGCCGGACGGCCTGCGGGAAAAACTCATCGCCCGCTCGATGCTCGGCATGCGGGTGTTGCTGTTCGAGCAGGACAACACTCACTTCAAGCCGATCCTCGACTGGCCGGACAACGCCCTGGCGACCACCAGCACCCATGACCTGCCCACCCTCAACGGCTGGTGGCATGGTCGGGACATCGACTGGAACGCCCGGCTCGGCATGGTCGATGCCAGCGGTGAAATCGAATGGCGCCAGCACCGCGAGCGCGAGCGTGAGGGACTGCGCCGGGCGTTGAGCCAGGACCCGCAGAACTTTCGCGAAGAGTCCCACGAAACCGACCAGGTACTCGATGCCAGCGTGCGTTTTCTCGGCCATACCCGCGCGCCGTTGGTGCTGCTGCCGCTGGAAGATGCCCTTGGCGTGGAACAACAGGCCAATCTGCCCGGCACCATCGACACCCACCCGAACTGGTCGCGGCGCTTGCCCGGTTACAGCGAAGCCTTGCTCGATGGGGTGGATGCCGCACGGCGCCTGGAACTGCTCGCCTGTGCGCGACTGCAGGCGGCCGAGCGTGATCGATGACTCAAGTGCCGACCCGACCGCTGCGCGCCACATTGCGCCTGCAATTTCATAAAGGCTTCACCCTGGAAGATGCCGTGCCGCTGGTGCCGTATTTCGCCCGCCTCGGCATCAGCCATATCTATGCCTCCCCGCTGCTCCGCGCTCGTGCCGGGTCCCTGCATGGCTATGACGTGGTGGACCCGACCCGGGTCAATCCGGAGCTGGGCGGCGAAGCAGCGCTGCGCAGCCTGGTCAGTGCCTTGCACGGGCATGACATGGGCTTGATCCTCGACATCGTCTCCAACCACATGGCGGTTGGCGGCAGTGATAATCCCTGGTGGCTGGATTTGCTGGAATGGGGGCGCCTGAGCCCCTACGGCGAGTTTTTCGATATCCAGTGGCACTCGCCCGATCCGTTGATGGAAGGCCAGTTGCTCCTGCCGTTTCTGGGCAGCGATTACGGTGTCGCGTTGCAGGAGGGCACCCTGCCCTTGCGCTTCGATGCCTGGCACGGCAGCTTCCATGTCGAGCACCATGAACACCGCTTTCCCGTCTGCCCCTGCGATTACGGCGAACTGCTCAGGACCGATGCACTGGTGGATGCGCAGCAGGCCGAACAGCTCAAATCCCTGGCCGATCGCTTCAGCACCCTGAGCTACCAGAGCGACGCTCACAGCCTGGCCATGCCGCTGAAAGCAGAACTGCGCGATCTGGTCAGCGATCCGGCCATTGCCCAGGCCATCGAGCAACACCTCAAGCACTACGACTCACTGTCCAGCGAAGGCTTCCAGCGCCTGCACAGCCTGCTGGAACGCCAGAGCTATCGCCTCGCCAGCTGGCGCACGGCGGCCGATGACATCAACTGGCGGCGTTTCTTTGATATCAATGAACTCGGTGGACTGCGCGTCGAGCGGCCCGCCGTGTTCGAAGCCACCCACGCGAAGATCTTCCAACTGGTGGCTGAAGGGCTGATCGACGGGTTGCGCATCGACCACATCGACGGCCTTGCCGACCCGCGAGGCTACTGCCGGAAGCTGCGGCGCCGGGTCGACCGTCTGTCCGGGGGGCGTCACCTGCCCATCCATGTCGAAAAGATCCTCGGCGCGGGCGAAACCCTGCCTGGCGACTGGTCAGTGGATGGCACCACCGGCTACGAATTCATGAACCAGTTGTCACTGCTGCAACATGATCCGCAGGGCGCGCAAACGCTGGCCGAGCTCTGGCAGCGTCACAGCGAGCGGCCGGCCGATTTCGACCGGGAAGCTCAGCTGGCCCGCCAGCAAATCCTCAGCGGTTCCCTGGCCGGGGATTTCGAGAGCGTCGCCCAGGCCCTGCTGCAAGTGGCCCGGGACAATCTCATGACCCGCGACCTGACCCTCGGCGCCATTCGCCGGGCGTTGCAGGCGCTGATCGTGCATTTTCCGGTGTACCGCACCTATATCAGCCCACTCGGCCGGTCAGTTGAGGACGAGGTGTTTTTCCGGCAGGCCATGGAAGGCGCCCGCCAATCCCTGGGCGAGGCAGACTGGCCGGTGCTCGACTGCCTGGCCGGCTGGCTCGGTGGTGAGCCTTGGCGGCTGCGCCCGGCCGGGCGTCAGCGCAAGCGCCTAAAGCACGCCTGCGTGCGTTTCCAGCAACTGACCTCGCCGGCCGCGGCGAAAGCGGTGGAAGACACCGCGTTCTATCGTTCCGCCGTCCTGCTCTCGCGCAATGACGTGGGGTTCACCACCGGGCAGTTCAGTGCGCCGGTTGCCGACTTTCATCAGGCCTGCATCGAGCGTCTCGACAGCTTCCCGGACAATCTGTTGGCCAGCGCCACCCACGACCACAAGCGGGGCGAAGATTCACGCGCGCGGCTGGCGGTGTTGAGCGAACGCAGCCACTGGTACGCCGGGCAGATCGGCCTGTGGCGCACCCTCGCCCGGCCATTGCGCAATGACGACCAGGTGCCATCGGCGGGCGATGAACTGATCCTGTACCAAACGATCCTTGGCAGTTGGCCGCTGGACCTCGATATCGATCATTGGCCAGCACTCGAGGACTACGCAAAACGCCTCTGGCAATGGCAACGCAAGGCCCTGCGCGAAGCCAAACTGCAAAGCAGCTGGAGCGCGCCCAATGACGCTTACGAGCAAGCGACCGAGGACTTCATCCAGCGCTTGTTGCTCAGTGCCGAAGGTGAACTGTTGCGCGCGTCCCTCGCCAAGGCCGCCCGCTCGATTGCCATCCCCGGGGCGCTCAACGGTTTGGCGCAAACCTTGCTGCGCATGACCGTGCCCGGCGTGCCGGACCTTTATCAGGGCAATGATTTCTGGGACTTCAGCCTGGTCGATCCGGACAACCGGCGAGCGGTGGATTACACCCGCCGCCAGCAGCCGATGCAGTCATCGGTTGATCCGACTGACCTGCTGGCGAACTGGCGTGACGGGCGCATCAAGCAGGCCTTGATTGCGCGCACCCTGGGCCTGCGGGCCGAGCATGCCGAGCTGTTTCGGCGTGGCACCTACCAGGCCCTGGAAGTGGTGGGCAGCGAGGCCCATCGAGTACTGGGCTTTGTCCGTGAACGGGAGGGAAAACGCGCCATCGTGATTGTGCCGATACGCTGTGCCGAACTGCTGGAAAACGGTGCCGAACCACAGGTCCACGCGCCGCTGTGGGGCGACACCCGGGTCAAATTGCCGTTCACCGCCGCTGACGAACATCTGAAGGGATTTTTTTCCGGCATCACAGTCACAAAACACAGGGAGCTGCTGATCAGCGCCGCGCTGGGGGATTTCCCGGTCAATCTCATTATTCAAACTACCCACACTTGAGTTCAGTTCAGGAGCATTGCGATGAGTACCGACGAAAAACGCATCCGCGAATTCGCCTATCAGATCTGGGAATCGGAAGGAAAACCGGAAGGTCAGGAAGCCCGCCACTGGGAGATGGCGCGCAAACTGGCGGAAGCCGAAGCCCTGGCGCCCAGCAAACCACCGAAGGTCGCCGCCAGCAAAGCCGTGCCGAAAAAAACCGGCGACGCAAAACTCAGCCCCGACAAGACACTCAACGGCAAGACCGCCGCACCGAAAACCAAGGCCAAACCGGCGGCGGCTTCAAAGGTGATCCCGCCAGGAGAAAAGGCCATCGAGAAAAAACCCCGGGCGCCGCGAAAACCACCGGCGGTCTGATCAGGCCCAATACATACCTGTGGGAGCGGGCTTGCTCGCGAATGCGGTCTGGCATTCAACATTTGTGTTGTCTGACACGCCGCTTTCGCGAGCAAGCCCGCTCCCACAGGATGCAGTGCTGATCCAGCGAGTTTTTTTTGTACCCAGGAGCATTCATGACCAGTCCGAAGAAAGCCGCCGCGCCGCCCCCTCGTGCCGAAGCCACGCGAATCCGTGAGGGCCTGCCCTTCCCGCTGGGTGCCACCTGGGACGGACTGGGCGTCAACTTCGCGCTGTTTTCCGCCCACGCCACCAAGGTTGAACTGTGCCTGTTCGACGACACCGGCGAGGTGGAACTCGAACGCATCGAACTGCCCGAATACACCGACGAGATCTATCACGGCTACTTGCCCGACGCTCATCCCGGACTGATTTATGGCTACCGCGTGTACGGTCCGTACGACCCGGCCAACGGCCATCGCTTCAACCCCAACAAACTGCTGATCGACCCCTACGCCAAACAACTGGTCGGCAAGCTCAAATGGTCCGAAGCGCTGTTCGGCTACACCATTGGCCACCCCGACGCCGACCTCAGCTTCGATGAACGGGACAGCGCGCCCTTCGTGCCCAAATGCAAGGTCATCGACCCCGCGCACACCTGGGGCCACGACCACCGCGTCAGCGTGCCATGGGACAAGACGATCATTTATGAAACCCATGTGCGCGGCTTCAGCATGCGTCATCCCTCGGTTCCGGAGAACGTGCGCGGTACCTTTGCCGGGTTGATGGTCGATGACGTGGTGGAGCACATCCGCAAGCTCGGCGTGTCGAGCGTGGAGTTGCTGCCGATCCACGCGTTCGTCAACGACCAGCATTTGTTGCACAAGGGCATGACCAACTATTGGGGCTACAACAGCATTGCGTTCTTCGCCCCCGACCCGCGTTACCTGGCCAGTGGCAAGATTGCCGAATTCAAGGAAATGGTCGCGCACCTGCACGAAGCCAACCTGGAGGTGATCCTCGACGTGGTCTACAACCACACGGCCGAAGGCAACGAACAAGGCCCGACCCTGTCCATGCGCGGCATCGACAACGCCTCCTACTATCGCCTGAAGCCGGATGACAAACGCTTCTACATCAACGATTCCGGCACCGGCAACACCCTGGACCTGAGCCACCCGTGCGTGCTGCAAATGGTCACCGACTCCCTGCGCTACTGGGCTTCGGAAATGCACGTGGACGGTTTCCGCTTCGACCTGGCGACCATTCTCGGGCGTTATCACGACGGCTTCGACGAGCGCCACAGTTTCCTGGTGGCCTGCCGCCAGGACCCGGTACTGCGCCAGGTCAAACTGATTGCCGAACCCTGGGACTGCGGCCCCGGCGGTTATCAGGTCGGCAACTTTCCGCCGGGCTGGGTCGAGTGGAACGACAAATTCCGCGACACCGTGCGCGCCTTCTGGAAAGGCGACGACGGGCAACTGGCGGACTTTGCCAGCCGCCTGACCGCTTCGGGCGAGATGTTCAATCAGCGCGGTCGCCGTCCCTACTCGTCGGTGAACTTCGTCACCGCCCATGACGGCTTCACCCTCAACGACCTGGTGTCGTACAACGACAAGCACAACGAAGCCAACGACGAGAACAATCAGGACGGCAGCAACAACAACCTGTCCTGGAACCACGGCGTCGAAGGCCCTACCGACGACCCCGAGATCAATGCGCTGCGCCATCGGCAGATGCGCAATTTCTTCGCCACCCTGCTGCTGGCCCAGGGCACGCCGATGCTGGTGGCTGGCGACGAGTTCGCCCGTACCCAGGACGGCAACAACAATGCGTACTGCCAGGACAGCGAGATCGGTTGGGTCAACTGGGACCTCAGCGAAGACGGCAAGGCCCTGCTCAAGTTCGTCAAGCGCCTGGTCAAGTTGCGCCTGACGTACCCGATCCTGCGCCGTGGGCGTTTTCTGGTGGGCAATTACAACGAGGACATCGGCGTCAAGGACGTGACCTGGCTGGCGCCGGACGGCAAGGAAATGACCACCGAGCATTGGCACGATGCGCACAATCGCTGCCTGGGCATGCTGCTCGATGGCCGCGCCCAGGAAACCGGCATTCGCCGCAAAGGCGCCGACGCGACCTTGATGCTGGTGGTCAACGCCCATCACGACATCGTCAATTTCCGGCTGCCGGAGGTGCCTGACGGGGGGTTCTGGACCTGCATGATCGACACCAACCAGCCGTCGATCCGCGGCCAGGAGCGCTTCGAGTTTGGCCACGAGTACTCGGTCACCGGCCGCTCGTTGCTGCTGTTCGAATTGCAGCATGAGGAAGAAGAGTAACGACGACGCTCAGGAAATCACGGCGGAACTGCCGTAGAGCGGAAAAGTCATATTGGTTGAGTTCGCGATGCGACGAATAGCGTTACATGAGCAATACTCGATGCGCGGCAATCCAGGGTTTGGCTTGTCACACATTGCTATCAACGAGCCCTCACGGGTCTGCCGGGCCTGGATCGCGCATGACTGAAGGCGAAGCAGAACAAGGACGTAATACCCATGAAATCCGTTTCCGCCAGCGAAGCCGACCTGCCATCACAGATCTGGAACAGTGCCCCGCAACTGGACAACATTCCGGTCATCAGTACCCAATCCCTCATGCCCGCTGGCGCACGCGCGGTACTCATCGCCCCGCACCCCGGCGATGAAGTCGTGACCTGCGGCGGCCTGCTGCAATTGCTCAGCAACCTGGGCCACCCGCTGCAATTGATCTCGATCACCGACGGCAGCGCCAGCCATCCCGGCTCCCGACAGTGGTCGGAAAAACGCCTGAGCATATTTCGTCCCCAGGAAAGCGTCGAAGCCATACGCCGTCTCGGCTTGCCAATGCACAGCCTCAAGTGGATACGTGGCGGGTTTACCGACAATGCCCTGGTGGAGCACGAGGAACAGATCACCCGATTCATCACGCGTTACCTGCGCCCCGGCGATGTGGTGTTCAGCACCTGGAGCGAGGACGGCAACGCCGATCACGACACCGTTGGCCGCGCCAGCGCCAGGGCGGCGGCCAGCGTTGGGGCAACCTATAACGATGTACCGTTCTGGGCCTGGCACTGGCCGGCACGGGACCGCGAGCTGATTCCCTGGCATCGTGCACGCAAGGTGCGCCTCGATACCTGGACCGTGGCCCGCAAGAGCCACGCCATCCACGCCTACGCCAGCCAACTCGACGGCGAACCGGCCATCGGCCTCGCACCGTCGCTGCCGCGCACGCTGCTCGAGCGCGTCCGTTTGCCCTATGAAATCGTGCTGGTTTGAAAGCGCAGGCCGTCAGAATGAACTGCCTGTCGTCGCATCAGTCGCATACATGAGCAGCCCTGAATCAGAGGAGTGCATGTGGCCAGTCATTCAAAACGCCAGGAAGCCGAGTCGATGCCATTGAACACGCCCCCGGCCATTCATCAGCTTCGCGTGCTGACGGTCAACACCCACAAGGGATTTACCGCACTCAATCGGCGCTTCATCCTCCCCGAGCTGCGTGAAGCGGTGCGCAGCACCTCGGCAGACCTGGTGTTTCTGCAAGAGGTCGTCGGCGAGCACGACCGCCACTCCTCGCGCTACAACGATTGGCCACAAACCTCGCAATATGAGTTCCTTGCCGACAGCATGTGGAGCGACTTCGCCTATGGGCGCAACGCCGTCTATCCCGACGGCCATCACGGCAATGCCCTGCTGTCGAAATACCCGATCCGCGAGTACCGCAACCTCGATGTTTCCATCACCGGCCCGGAACGTCGCGGCTTGCTGCACTGCGTACTGGACGTGCCGGGGCATAACGAAGTGCATGCCATCTGCGTGCACCTCAGCCTGCTGGAAAGCCATCGCAAGTTGCAATTGCGGTTGCTCTGTCAGCTGCTTGAGTCCCTGCCCGAGCAGGCGCCGGTGATCATAGCCGGCGACTTCAACGACTGGCAGATGCAAGGCAATGCCGCCCTGGCCCGGCGCGATGACTTGCACGAAGCGTTCGAACGCCACCATGGGCGTCCGGCCAAGACCTACCCCGCGCGGTTTCCCTTGTTGCGACTTGATCGTGTCTACCTGCGCAATGCCAGCAGCCATGAGCCGAAAATACTCGGGCACAAGCCGTGGACACACCTGTCGGACCACTTGCCGTTGGCAGTGGAAGTGCACCTCTGAATCGCGGCCAATCCATACGAAGTACCGAAAAATCGTCCCCCACCTGTTATTTCTGACAGTAGCCACGTTGAATCAATGACTGCTACGTTGGTGATGCCCTGCCGGCTGTCTGCAGGGGCTTGCACCACATACGTAGCGCCTTGGTTGCTGAAGCTATACGCGGGTCGCTGTTTTTCCCGATGCTGTCTTGCAACGCGCGCTGCCGAATACATCGGATTCCTGGCCACTCATGACGGCCCAGGGAACGGAAGTTGATCCCATCGCGGAGGCAACATGGAGTTTTCGACAGACCTGTCCAGGTACCGTCATGGTGCGTGCCTGTTTTCGATCTGGTTGTGTGCGAACTGGTCCCCGCCCGCCCACGCAGCCTGCACACTCATCCCCACCGCCGGCAACGACAACTTTGTCTGCGACAGCGCGACAAGCGGGCCGCTGAGCGACTTATCGGGCAACAACACCCTGACCTTCCCCGCCAACGGCACTGGCAGGGTCAACGGCAACGTCACCTTCGGTGCCGGCGCCGACACCGTGAACATGGCTTCCGGCATCGTGGCCGGTACCGTGGATCAGGGCGACGGGGAGGACAGTTTTACGATCAGCGCCGGGCAAGTCACCGGGGCGCTCAGCCAGGGCAATGACATCGATCACTTCGTCATGTCTGGCGGGACTCTTCAGTCGCTGGCCCAAGGCGACGGTCACGACACCTTCCTGATGACCGCAGGCACCATCGTCGGCGCCTTCGAAGATGGCGACGTCGCCAGGATGACCGGCGGCACCATTGGCCGCGTCGACATGAAACTCGATAACAATATTTTCGACATGTCCGGTGGGCAGATCCTCGGCAATCTGGTGACGGGCCTGGGTACCGACACCATCATCGTTTCCGGTGGCCGTATCGGCGGCAATATCAGTGTCAGCAACGGCAACGACAGCATCACGGTCACAGGCGGGGAGATCGTTGGCGAGATCCGCGCCGGCAACGGCGCTGACACGGTGGTCTGGGACGGCGGCGGAATCATCCGCTCGCCAGTCCTGCTGGAGGCGGGCAACGACCGCGCCACCTTGCGCAACCTGGCCGAAAGCAGCCTCGCACTGACCCCGGGCATCAATGGCGGCATCGGCAATGACCTGCTGACCTTCGATCACACCACTTCATCGGGCGCCGCCCGGTACATCAACTGGGAAACCGTCAACCTGAACAACGGCTCGCGCTTCGATCTGGATGGCAACTTTCGACTGGGAGACAGTACCAGCGGCACCGGCGTATTCAATATCGACGCCAGCAGCATGCTGACCTCGGTGCAAGGCAGCATCACGCCATTGGCCGCAGGCCGGCTCGCCACCTTGAACAACGGCGGGATCATCGACCTGACCCGTGATAACTCGCGCACCAATGACACCCTGACTGTCGAGGGTAACTACGTGGGTAACGGCGGTCAGCTGCTGTTGCAAAGCACAGTGGCTGATGACAGTTCCCCCAGCGACAAACTGGTGGTGAACAATGGCACGCTGACCGGCAATACCTTGATTACGGTCAGCAACCTGGGTGGCGCGGGCGCGCTGACGCAGCAGAACGGCATCCAGCTGGTTCAGGCCCAGGGCACGGCCGTCAGCGACAACACCGCGTTCGCCCTCAAGACCCCGGTGTCGGTCGGTGCCTTCGACTACCGCCTGTTCAAAGGCGGTATCACACCGGGCAGCGAAAACAGCTGGTACTTGCGCTCCTCGGTTGTGGCACCGCCATTGGTCGCCGTCGCCAACCCTGATCCCGCCTTGCCGCCGACGCTGGTGCCTTTAGTGGCAGTACCGGTGGCCGCCCCGGTTGTTACGGTTTCCGGGGCTCCGGGGGCTCCCGAAGTTCCCGGGATTGTGACAGTCGAAGCCCCGGTGTTACCCGCCGCTGTACCAGGCGCGGCACCGATCCCGCTGTACCGCGAAGCGGTTCCCACCTGGTCGGTGGTGCCTCCCGCTGCCGCACAATTGAGCCGGACAGCATTAGGCACATTCCATGATCGTCAGGGCGATCAGCGCCTGCTGACAGAAACCGGAGCCTTGGGCGCGGGTTGGGGCCGGGTCTACGGCAAGAATCTCGAGCAGACCTGGGCCGGTACTGTCACGCCAAGACTGGATGGCTCGCTCAATGGCTTCCAGGTCGGCCATGACCTGTTCGGTTCGCAACTGGCGAGTGGACAAACCCAGCGCAGTGGTTTTTTGTCGGCCACAGCCGCCTGCAGGGTGATGTCGATGGTTTCAACGAGGGCTTCGAAGGCAAACGCTCCGGCAAGGTGGAACTGAATGGCGACAGCCTTGGCGTTTACTGGACCCTGACCGACCCTGCCGGTGCCTACCTGGATACCGTGGCCATGTACACCTGGCTCAACGGTGACAACCATTCGCAAAGCGGTCTGAAAATCGACAATGATGGTCACGTCACGACCTTATCGGCAGAAGTCGGATACCCGATCGCACTGACCGGGAACTGGGTGGTCGAACCCCAGGTCCAGGCGATTTACCAGAAGGTCAGGCTCGACAGCCAGGACGACGGCATCTCCCATGTCTCGTTCGATTCCGACAGTGCCTGGACCGGTCGCGTCGGCGCTCGCCTCAAGGGTCGCTACGAAGTCGGCGGCCGGCCACTGGAGCCGTACCTGCGGGCCAATATCTGGCATACCTTCAGCGGTACCGACACCGTCACCTTTGATCATGTCGATCAGGTCGAGACTCAACAACGAACCTCATCCGCCGACCTCGGTATCGGGATGGTGCTGAGCGTCTCGGCATCCGTCAGCGTGTATGCCGGCGTCGACTACAGCAGCAATATCGACAGCAACCAGCAACGGGGAACATTCGGTAACGTGGGGGTCCGGGTGAAGTGGTGAGCGTTGAAACGGCTGTGACCCGAGGTTTTTTTGACGATCCGTCGAACAAACAAGGACTTGGAGAGCGCCATAAATCAGTCACTTAAACCGTTACCACTTATCGGCCATCTTCTTGACGCGACCGTTTCGGTCTTCTTGACTTCAGGTTACTACCCCCGCAATTACCATCAGGACCTGCCACGGGCTCCCGTAAAAACGGGCAGCCCGTGGCGAG
>NZ_JBKFTN010000014.1:0-89263 GCF_050432945.1 Pseudomonas sp. 18173 | reverse complement strand
CTGGCGCCTCTTCCCGAGCCCTGGCCCATTCGGTCGCCCCTCATTCGGGGTAGGAGAGACGCCAGAGCGAGATGCCACATGCGCCATGCGCCATGCGCCTGCAAGGTAGACCTCCATGAAAATTCCACTCACCTCACAAGGGATCAAAGTCACCTTTTGCACTGTGTCGAGTTCACTCCTCTTGTGTTCCTCCATGGAAATGCAAGCCGCCTCAGCCGAGGAAGAAACAACACCGTGGTATCGCCAGGACATCCCGACACTCAGCCTGTCTGCCCTTGCAGTAACGTACCCCGGTCAATTCAGCGCTCATCCCGATCTACGCAGTGCCAACCTGACCACCGAGGACGCCGCGCCCACGGCCTGGGACCAACTCTATGGCCAACCTTCTCGCCAGGCACAAACCGATTTCCTTTCCCTGGGCCTGGCCGTTCCTGGCACCCACGAATTCAAAGGCCCGGCGATCCTCACCCTGCAAAGCGCCAGTGGCCATACGCAAAGGGTCGGCCTGGTCGGCGGCACGAACCAGTTTCATCTCAACAACAACGGCGCGCAGATCACCCCGGTAATGTCCAACCCCAATAGCGACACGCTCAACCTCCAGGGGCAAAGCCTCGGCGCCTATTGGAGCCTGACCGGACCACAAGGCTGGCACGTCGACCTGACCGCCAGCGGTGGCCGGGTCAGCGGCTTCAGCCGCAACGAGCAAGGGACCCGAAGAGCCACCGAGGGCAGCGCGGTCACGCTGTCGGTAGAAGGTGGCATTCCCATCGGCCTTGGCGAAAAATGGGTGATTGAACCCCAGGCACAGTTGATCAATCAGCGCATCACCCTGGACACCCCGTATGCCGGTTCGGGCAATGCGTCTTCCACTGACCTGACTTCGTGGAGCGGCCGGGTCGGGGCGCACTTGAAAGGCAGTTACGACATCAACGGCCTGCCAGTCGAACCTTACGTGCGCACCAACTTGTGGCACACGGTGTACACCGGCAACAGCGTGACCCTTGATCAGGTCGACAAGATCAGCAGCAGCCGCAACTCCACGACCGTCGAACTGGGCCTTGGCCTGGTCGCCAGAGTCACGCCGACCGTGAGTTTTTACGTCAGCGCCGACTACAGCAGTGACGTGGACGACAACGACCTGAACGGGTTGATCGGTAGCCTGGGTGTGCGGATGCGCTGGTGAAAACTGGTATTTCTTACAGTATCCACGGCTCTGCGGGTGATGCATTGTGATGGCGGATCACTCTGATCGAGACCACTACGAATGCCATTGAATTCTGCACACCGCGGCACACCGGTCCTTGCGGTTTCAGATCCGCGCGGCTTGGCGATCAGGGCCATTCAATACCATCGGCGGCTAGCGGCCGATCCGGTTGAGGCGCGGGTGACGCATCAACGGTTCGATGCCGCCGGCCGGGCGGTGGCCAGCCGTGATCCGTATCTGTTTGCCCTGGCGCAGAACGACGCGTCGGTGCCGGCGAACTTGAGCCAGGTGTACAACCTGTCTGGCGCACCCTTGTCGAGCGACAGCGTGGACGCGAGTTGGCGGGTGGCGTTGCACGGAGCGGCCGGGCAACGCGTCGAGGCTTGGGACGGCCGTGGCAGCCATTCCCGGACTGAGCTTGATGAACGGCTGCGGCCGGTGGCCGTGCATGAACGTGGTGAAAATGTCGCTGAGCACGTGCTTGAGCGTTTTACGTATGCGACAGTCAATGCCGACGCGGCCTCACACAATCTCTGCGGCCAATTGATTCGCCATGATGACCCCGCCGGCACCTTGCACCTGCGCGAACTCGGGATCGCAGGCGCGGTGCTGCAACAGACCCGGCATTTCTTGCGCGAGACCGCTCCAGTGAATTGGCCAGATGGCGTGCCTGCTCGCGATGCGTTGCTTGAGCCCAACGAGGGCGCCACCACCGCGCTGCACCATGCCGCCAGCGGTGAACTGCTCCGGCAAATCGATGCGCTGGGCAATCGTCAACGTTTGGCCTACACCGTCGCCGGCGAATTGAAGGGCACGCACCTGACCCTGGCCGGAGCAGGCCAGACAGAACGGACGCTGGTCAGCGATCTTCACTACAGCGCCTCCGCTCAGATCGAGTCGGAAACCGCCGGTAACGGCGTCGTCACCCGCCACTGCTACGATCCGGCGAATGCCCGCCTCATCGGCCTCAGCGCACACAAAGCCAACGGCACGCCGCTGCAAGACCTGAAATATAGCTACGATGCGGTCGGAAACGTATTGAGCCTCGATGACACCGCGCAACCGATCCGCTACTTCAACAACCAGCGCATTGAACCGATCAAGACCTATCGCTACGACACCCTCGATCAGTTGATCGAAGCCACGGGCTGGGAAGCCAGGACCGGCCATGGCGGCCCTGCCCTGCCCGACTTACAGCCCACGCCACTTGATCCTAATCAGGTTGCCAATTACACACAGACTTACCACTACGACGCTGGCGGTAATCTGCTGGATCTGACGCACATCGGGGCTCAGGCCCACAGCCGCACCCTGACCCGCCATAGGTACAGCAACCGCTGCCTGCCCGAACGCAACGGCCGGCCGCCGACTGAAGCTGAACTGGTCGCCGGTTTTGACGCCAACGGCAATTTGCGTGAGTTGCAAGCGGTCCAATCGCTTGACTGGGACCTGCGCAATCAACTGTCCACGGTGTGTCCGGTGGTCCGCGAAGACGGCAATGACGACTATGAACGCTACCTCTACGACGGCCGCGGGCAACGGATGCGCAAGCTGCGTTCAAGTCAGACCAACGCCCGCACCCTGATCAGCGAAGTACGCTACCTGCCCGGAGTGGAAATCCGCAGTCACGATGACACCGGTGAAATCCTTCATGTGATCAATGCCAGCGCCGGCAGCAACAGCGTGCAGTTGCTGCATTGGGTCACCCGGAAGCCGGATGACATCGCCAACAACCAGGTGCGTTACAGCCTCAATGACCACCTCAAATCCAGCGCACTGGAACTGGACCAGTACGCCGACCTGATCAGCCAGGAATGGTATTACCCGTTTGGGGGTACGGCTTGTTTCACGGCCCGGTCGGCCATAGAAGCCAGGTACAAAACGGTGCGCTATTCGGGCAAGGAGCGGGATGCGGCGGGGCTTTATTATTACGGGTTCCGCTATTACGCACCGTGGCTGCAGCGGTGGATTAATCCGGATCCGGCGGGAGCAATTGATGGCCTTAATTTATTTCGAATGGTGAGAAACAACCCTATTGCACTGTATGACAAAAATGGATTGTCGCCCGAGGGGAAGTTATTAAGATTAATGCTGAAAGAACCGGGCTTTCGCGAAGGATATGCAGAAGATCCAAAGATTGCGTTAAGGACACTGAAACGGCTTTTCAGAGACCAGCCCAAGGATATACTTAAACTCGCAATAAAGAGAGTTCAGGAGGAAATGGATGATTCATTAGAAACTGTGACCGACAAAATGAATAACCTGGCAATCACCGAACCACAAAAAAAACTTCAAAAACCCTCGCAAGAATATGCCTACATGAAGGAGTTCAAAGCCATCTATTCCACAAACCGTGGATCAACAGCAATCAATAGCGCCATGAGAGCAGGAGTCCAGATTTCCATTGATGGTAGAAAAATGCTACGTGAATTAACAGAGCGAGTTGGAGACCAGGAATTTTCTGGAAAAGAAGGTAAAGAAAGAGCAAGGTTCATCGAAATTATCGCCGGCGGCTTTAACTTTCATAACACAGAACAAATCAGCTACCAACTTTACAATCAAACCAACGCAACAATAACCACCTATTTTCGCGGTCAAGACATATCAGCTAAAGGCCTAGACGAACTTATCTCTGCAAAGGAAGAGGGAACTGTCTTTCATTCAACGAGTTTTCTTTCGGTATCCAAGGAAAAAAGCGTTGCTGAAGGATTCATGCATGGGACTACGCCACTCCTAATCGAGATAAAAGGGTTTAGCGCCGCAAACGTAATTTCACAATATTCGGTGCAAAGTGAAAAAGATCTAATATTTACGCCGCACGCAGATTTTATAGTGTCCGGAATCGGAACACGCGCGAGTAACAAGAACCAATACATTGTTAGCCTTAAAGAAATAAGAGGACACACTGGCACGCGCAGCGCTATGCCATATTAAGTTCTCTAATGCAGCGCTGGAGTGTGGCACAGGGTTGTAGGCCCACTCCAGAGCTTCTACTTCAGAACTAGATCACCCCTGCGGCCTTAACATCAACACCGCCAACGGCGGCAAATTCAACACCAGCGACAATGCCTGCCCATGGCTCGGCGTTTCCTCGGCTACCGCCCCGCCGCTATTGCCGTAATTGGAACCGGCATAAATCGACGAATCGCTGTTGAGCACCTCGTTCCACTGCCCGGCAAACGGTACCCCGACGCGATAAGCCTCGCGTGGCACCGGGGTGAAGTTGGCCACCACCAGCAGCGGCTTGCCGTCCTTGCTCCAGCGCAGCCACGCATAAACGCTGTTGATCGCGTCATCGCCGATCAGCCACTGGAAACCCTGCGGCACATCGTCCTGCTCATGCAGCGCCGGCTCTTCGCGGTACAGACGATTGAGGTCGGCCACCAGTTTCTGCACGCCCTTGTGCTCGGAGTATTGCAGCAGGTACCAGTCCAGTTGCTGGTCATGGTTCCACTCGCGCCACTGGCCGAACTCGCAGCCCATGAACAGCAGCTTCTTGCCCGGATGGGCCCACATGAAACTCAGGTAGGCCCGCAGGTTGGCAAATTTCTGCCAGCGGTCACCGGGCATCTTGTCGATCAGCGAGTGTTTGCCGTGTACCACTTCGTCGTGGGAGATCGGCAGGATGAAACGCTCGGACCAGGCGTACACCAGGCCGAAACTCAACTCGTTGTGATGATGCGCGCGGTAGACCGGGTCTTGCTGGATGTAATGCAGCGAATCGTGCATCCAGCCCATGTTCCATTTGTAGGCGAAGCCCAGGCCGCCCTGTTGCGTGCCCTGGCTGACGCCCGGCCATGCGGTGGACTCTTCGGCGATCACCAGTGCACCGGGCGCTTCCAGGGCCACCACATCGTTGAGGTGGCGCAGGAAGTCGATGGCTTCCAGGTTCTCCCGCCCGCCATGGCGGTTCGGCACCCACTCGCCGGCCTTGCGCGAGTAGTCGCGGTACAGCATCGAGGCCACCGCATCGACCCGCAGGCCGTCGACATGGAAATGCTTGAGCCAGTGCAACGCCGACGCCAGCATGTAGCCGTGCACCTCGGTGCGCCCCAGGTTGTAGATCAGCGTGTCCCAATCCTGGTGGAAGCCCTCCTGCGGGTTGCCGTACTCGTACAGCGCCGTGCCGTCGAACTGGGCCAGGCCGTGGGTGTCGGTGGGGAAATGCGCCGGCACCCAGTCGAGGATCACCCCGAGCCCGGCCACATGGCAGGCGTTGACGAAGGCAGCGAACTCGTCCGGCGTGCCATATCGCGCACTCGGCGCGAACTGCGACAACAGCTGATAACCCCACGAACCACCGAACGGGTGCTCCATGATCGGCATCAGTTCGATGTGGGTGAAGCCCAGGTCTTTTACGTAGGGAATCAGCCGCTCGGTCAGTTCAGGCCAGGTGTACTGGCGGGCCACTTCGCCCAGATCGTCCAGCTCGCATTGCCACGAGCCGGCGTGCAATTCGTAGATCGACAATGGCGCCGTCACCTGCTGGCGGTCGCTGCGGGCCATCATCCAGTCCTGATCCTGCCAGTCGACTTTCAAGGGTGAAGCGACTTTCGAGGCGGTGTCCGGTGGCAGGCTGGTTGCCAGCGCCATGGGGTCGGCCTTCAACGGCAGAATGCCGTGGGCGCCGAGAATCTCGTATTTGTAGGCGTCGCCCGCTTGCAGGCGCGGGATGAACAACTCCCAGACACCCGTGGGATGACGCAGGCGCATCGGATGCCGGCGCCCGTCCCAGACGTTGAAATCGCCGACCACCGACACTCGCCGGGCATTGGGCGCCCACACGGCGAAACGCACGCCATCGACGCCTTCCACCGTCTTGAGCTGTGCACCCAGGCACGCGCTGAGGTCGCGGTGATTGCCTTCGGCAAACAGGTACAAGTCCATTTCGCCCAGCAACGGGCCGAAGCTGTAGGGGTCCTCGGCCGTTTGCTCGCCGCAGGCCCAACGGGTGCGCAGCAAATACCCTTGCACGCGGTCGAAATGCCCGACAAACAACCCCGGTGTCTCTGTGGCTTGAAGACCTCCAAGCGCTTCGCCCGAGTCCCTGGCCAGCACTTCTACACTCAGGGCGCCCGGCAGATAAGCGCGAATGAACTGCCCGCCGACGCCATCACCATGGGGGCCGAGAATGGCGAAAGGATCGATATGTTCGGCGCGCACCAATGCGTCGATATCCCGCGCGCTCGGCAGTAGCGCTTCTTTGTGATGACCCTGTTCCTTGTTCGAGACACTCATGACTACTCTCCACCAAGATCGGAAAAGGGTTTAAGCCCACTCAATAATCCATATAAACCGTGCAACGGCACGGGCAACCAGGTGGGGCGATTTTCCGCCTCATAGGCCACTTCATACGCTGCCTTCTCCAGTCCGAACAACGCCAGCGCGGCGTCCTCGCCTTCGGGATCTTGCCATGCATGGGCAAGACTAGCTGCCGCCAGCCGATAAGCGTCGACAAATGCTCGCCGTGCCTCTCTCAGGTAGCGCTCGGTGACCCGCAAACGCGCAGCATCGGCGGCACCCGTGCTGTCGATGCCCTGCACATTGAGCGCCATCGCCGCCGCATAGTCGAAGGAACGCAGCACGCCGCTGACATCCTTGTACGGGCTGTGCTTGCCCCGTCTTTCGTGCAATGGCCGTGCCGGCTCACCTTCAAAATCGATCAGATAGGCATCGCCCTTGATCACCAGTACCTGCCCCAGATGCAGGTCGCCGTGCACACGAATGCGCAAGCCGCCCGCCGTCTTTTTGCCCAACGCTTGCACATGAGCAAGGATGGTTTTTTTGTTGTCCAGCAAATGGCTGACCAGCGTCTGGTCCGCCGTATCCAGTTGATGTTCATGTTGCTTGAGCAAGTTCAGCGCCTGCTCGATTTGCGCCGCGACATCCCTGGCCGAGGCCAGCGCCTCCTTCTGCGTGGTGACCTGCGGCAAGAAGTCCTTGTGGGTGCCCGGCACTGCCAGTAACTGATGCATTTCCCCCAGGCGCTGACCGAGCATAGCGGCGAAATCTTTCAGTTCGCCGAGCGCGTTGTAATGTTGTTCCTGCTCGGACACGGCGTCGGCCAGCTCATCGCGAAGTGCTCGTTCAAGGTTGTTCCGGGTCCACTCCCAGGCGTCCCCCTGATTGCTCAGGTAGCCTTGAGCAATCATCAGCAAGTTGTCTTGGCCCGCTGCATCCCGACGCACCACGGCACCCAGCAACGGCGAAATATTGCCGAACCCGGCTTGCGTCAGATAGGCGCTCATTTCAAGTTCAGGGTGCACCCCGGAGGCGACCTTGCGGATCAACTTCAGCACCAGGCTGTTGCCGATCACCACTGAGCTATTGGACTGTTCGGCAGACAGGTAACGTACCGGCGACTCGGCATTGAGGCCGAGTTTTTCAAGCTCCGCGGTGGACTCGAAACGGATGTCGCCATCGCTGCAGACCAACACCGTGCCGGCCTGAATGCCCTGCAACACGGCATGCACAAAAGTTTCCAGGCTGAAGGCATCGGTGATCAGGCCGACCTGGCGTCCACGCCGTACCCGCGACAGTGCCAATTGCTGCGGCAGCGGCGTACCGACCTGGTCTTCCGGGATAAAGCCGAACGGCAACTGGTAGCGGCTGCTCTGGTCAGCGCTGGTGACCTTGATCTCGCTGAACAGCACCGGATGCTGCGGATCGCCGAAACGCACGCCATAGACCAGATCGACCTGTTCGATGGCGGCGTCCTTGCCGGCGAACCAGCGGCGGTTCTGCAGCCAGTTCGGCAGGATGCTTTGCTCCAGCGTGGTCCTTGACGGCGCTTCAAGCAGTTCTTCCATGCGTTTTTTCAGCACCAGCGTGGTGAAGTCCGGCAGGCTTTGTGCGGGCTCCACGTGCCAGCTTGGCATCTGGTTTTCCGCGGCGAGGCCGAACCAGTAGAAGCCGTAAGGCGCCAGGGTCAGGAGGAAATTCAGTTGGCCGATGGGCGGGAATGCATTACCCCCGAGCATTTCCACCGGCACCATGCCGACGTAGGCCGACAAATCCAGCTCGGCGGCCTGGGCGCTGCGCGACACGTTGGCCACGCACAGAATGACTTCGTGCTTGCCGTCCACCCCGGTGTATTCACGGGTGTAGGCCAGAATCCGCCGGTTGCTGGGCGACAGCATCTTCAACGTACCGCGCCCGAAGGCCTTGGATTGCTTGCGCACGGCCAGCAGGCGCCGGGTCCAGTTGAGCAGCGAATGCGGGTCGCCGGCCTGGGTTTCGACGTTGACCGACTGATAACCGTATTGCGGGTCCATGATCGGCGGCAGCACCAGGCTGGCCGGGTTGGCGCGGGAGAAACCGCCGTTGCGGTCGATGGACCATTGCATCGGCGTGCGCACACCGTCGCGGTCGCCGAGGTAGATGTTGTCGCCCATGCCGATTTCGTCGCCGTAATACAGGGTCGGCGTGCCGGGCATGGACAGCAGCAGGCTGTTGAGCAGTTCGACCCGCCGGCGGTCGCGCTCCACCAATGGTGCCAGGCGACGGCGAATCCCCAGGTTGATCCGCGCGCGACGGTCGGCGGCATAGTAATTCCACAGGTAGTCGCGCTCCTTGTCGGTGACCATTTCCAGGGTCAGCTCATCGTGATTGCGCAGGAAGATCGCCCATTGGCAGTTGGCGGGAATATCCGGGGTCTGGCGCAGAATATCGGTGATCGGGAAGCGATCCTCCTGGGCCAGCGCCATGTACATGCGCGGCATCAGCGGGAAGTGAAAGGCCATGTGGCATTCGTCGCCGTTCAGGCCCTTTTTATCGGTTTCGCCGAAGTACAGCCGGGTGTCTTCCGGCCACTGATTGGCCTCGGCCAGCAACATGCGGTCGGGGTAATTGGCGTCGATTTCGGCGCGGATCCTTTTCAGGACGTCGTGGGTTTCCGGCAGGTTCTCGTTGTTGGTGCCGTCGCGTTCGATCAGGTAGGGAATCGCGTCCAGGCGCAAGCCGTCGATGCCCATGTCGAGCCAGTAGCGCATCACCGACAGCACCGCTTTCATGACTTGCGGATTATCGAAATTCAGGTCCGGCTGGTGGGAGTAGAAACGGTGCCAGAAGTATTGGCCGGCGACCGGGTCCCAGGTCCAGTTGGACTTTTCGGTGTCGAGGAAAATGATGCGGGTGCCGTCGTATTTCTGATCGTCATCGGACCACACGTAGAAGTCCCGCGCTGCCGAACCGGCCTTGGCCTTGCGTGCGCGCTGGAACCACGGGTGCTGGTCGGACGTGTGGTTGATGACCAGCTCGGTGATCACCCGCAGGCCGCGCTTGTGCGCCTCGGCAATGAAACGCCGGGCATCGGCCATGGTGCCGTAGTCACTGTGCACGCCGCGGTATTCGGCGATGTCATAACCGTCGTCACGCCGTGGCGAGGGATAGAACGGCAACAGCCAGATGGTGTTGACGCCCAGGTCGGCGATGTAGTCGAGCTTGGCGATGAGGCCGGGAAAGTCGCCGATCCCGTCGTTGTTGGAGTCGAAATACGATTTGACGTGAACTTGATAGATCACCGCGTCCTTGTACCAGAGCGGGTCGTTGATGAACGTGGCTGCCTTGGGTTTCTTCGCCATGTGAAACTCCTGGTCGATTCGACTTGGCCAAAGGGTGAGACGCTCTGTGGCGCGGGGCCTTTCTGGCCTATGCGGTGATTCTCCAGATCCCGAATGGCTGGTAAGCCGGGTCGATGCGCATGAACTGGTTTTTGCCGTGCCAGGTCCAGCGATGGCCGTTCATCAAGTCTTCGCCCCGGGTGCTGGCGTCATCGGGCAGGCCCAACTCCCATAATGGCAACTCGAAGTTCGCCTCCTGCACGTTGTGCGGATCGAGACTGACCGCGACCAGAATGAAGTTGCTGCCGTCAGAGCTGCGTTTACCGAAATACAGGATGTTGTCGTTCCAGGCGTTGTAGACCTTCAGGCCCAGATGCGTGTGCAACGCCGGGTTTTGCCGGCGGATGCGGTTGAGCTGGGCGATCTCGGCGATGATGTTGCCCGGCGCATTGAAGTCCCTGGGGCGGATTTCATACTTCTCGGAATCGAGGTATTCCTCCTTGCCCGGCACCGGAGCCGACTCGCACAACTCAAACCCCGAATACATGCCCCACAAGCCCGAGCCCATGGCCGCCAGCACGGCGCGAATGAGGAACCCGGGACGCCCGCAGTCATGGAGGAACGCCGGGTTGATGTCCGGTGTATTGACGAAAAAATTCGGCCGGTAGCACTCGCGCCAGGGCGATTCGTTGAGTTCGCTGAAGTAGCTCGCCAGTTCGGCCTTGGTGTTGCGCCAGGTGAAATAGGTGTAGCTCTGGGAGTAACCGACCTTGCCCAGGCGCGCCATCATTGCCGGGGTGGTAAAGGCTTCGGCGAGGAAGATCACCTCGGGGTACAACGCCCGTACATCGGCGATCAACCATTGCCAGAACGGCAACGGCTTGGTGTGCGGGTTATCGACGCGAAAGATCTTCACGCCCTCCTCGACCCAGCCCACCACGATATCGCGCAACTCCACCCACAGGCTCGGAATCGCCTCGGGGGTATAGAAGTCGACGTTGACGATGTCCTGGTACTTCTTCGGCGGGTTCTCGGCGTACTTGATCGTGCCGTCAGGCCGCCAGTTGAACCAGCCAGGGTGCTGCTTGAGCCAGGGATGGTCCTGGGAACACTGGATGGCGAAATCGAGGGCGATTTCCAGGCCATGGGCGGCGGCGGCGGCCACCAGTCGCCGGAAGTCGTCGCGGGTACCCAACTGCGAGTGAATCGCCTCGTGCCCGCCCTCCTCGCTGCCGATCGCATAGGGGCTGCCCGGATCATCGGGTCCCGCCGTCAGGGCATTGTTCGGCCCTTTGCGATAACTGCGCCCGATCGGATGGATAGGCGGGAAATACAGCACATCGAAACCCATGTCCTGGATCATCGCCAGCCGTGAATGCACGTCATTGAAAGTGCCATGGCGCGCCGGATCGTCGGTGATCGAACGCGGGAACAACTCGTACCAACTGGCGAACTGCGCCAGCTCGCGTTCCACATCCACCGGGTACTCCGGGCTCAGGCTCAAATACGCACGGTGTTCGACACGGGCCATGAGCTCGGCACTACGCTGGTGCAAAAACAGTGCGACCTGCTCGGCTTCAAGCAGTCCTGACAGTTCATGGTGCAAGGCCGCCAGTTGCTCGCTGAGTTGCCCTTCGCTGCGTTCGGCGGCCTGTTGCACGTGAATCCGCCCTTCCTGCAGTTCCAGGCTGACCGGAACGGCAGCCGCATGTTTCTTTTCCAGCTCATACCGAAAACTGGCGAACTGATCGATCCAGGCTTCGATACAGAACAGATAGCGGCCCTGACTGACGACACGGAACTGCCCCTGCCAACCGTTGTTGCCCAGGTCGAGCATGACCGCGCTTTGCCAGACGTCCTCGTCGTCGGCCCGCCAGCGCACGCGAACCGCCAGCTTGTCGTGCCCGTCGGCAAACACCTTGGCCGTCACCAGCACATCCTGCCCCACCACGGCCTTGACCGCGAACTGCCCGCCTTCAAGGGTCGGCATGATGTTTTCGATGACGATACGCGGCAGCAACAGCGCCTGCGACAGCGGCATGTGCGGGTTGTAGCTCAACTCAGTCGGTTTTTCAGCCGTCATCGAGCCTCTCTCCTTTACGCCCCATGGACGCGCTTGTGTCTGGTTGTCATCCACATCGGCAGATCCTTCGCCGAATGAACTCACTTAGGTTCCGAGCGATGGACATCGGCAAAGTTCAGCGTAATTGGCAGGAATCAAATCCCACACGCTGTGGTCAACCAACTTAAGCACGACTCACGCCATGTGCCACTGTCGACTGGACCAATGACCAATTCATTACCGGGAAAAGCTCCCTATCCGGAATTCGCCAATCCAACTCTGCTACCCACAGGATCCGGAACCGAAACAGGCCCCTAACGCAGTTCGGGGTCAACGAAAGGCTGGTTCCCCCTACAAGTCAAGAACCTCCAGTCAAGGTTATAGGCAACCTTGGCAATAAATTCAGGGTAGGCATCTTCATTGAAGGGGCGCTCCAGTTGATCAGTCTCATTATTTCGACTACCGCCTGTCGCCTTTTTTCAGAAAAATTTCCCCGCCACAAAAATTCTCGCATGTTTAGTCCTACAGACGAGTTTGCCTACCACAGACTCATACATGTGACATTTACAAAAACTAAAGCAAAGTTTTCTAATAGAAAATTCTAGACATCATTTAGCTGCGCCCTCTCTCAGAAATTAAACGACCAAAAGAAACATCCAAAAAGCTTGTAAGACCGTTCTTTGACACGCGAGCGACTATTCCTACATGCAATTTCTCGCAGACTTGCAGTACCGGCTACAACCTTCTAAATCTAACAACGCCACTCAATTCCGAGCGGCAACTACGACGAGTAAAAACAAATGAAAAACGAAAAACTTGGCGAAGTGCTTTTTAACTTCAAAAATGAATTTGGCTCAAACACCCATCCACAGATGGCTGGTGGATCTGGGGGACAAGGAGGTTGTGGTGGCAGTGGAGGGTGTGGCGGTGGTGGTGGTTGCAGTGGCGGGAGCGGTGGAGGTAATGGTGGTTGTGGAGGCGCGGGAGGGACAGGTGGTGGCGGAACAGGCGGCTGCAGGGCGATGTAATTCACCGTGATATTAAACCGTCTGTCTTTCAGGCAGAAAGGATCTTCCAAAAATGGAAGATCCTTCAGGAGAAAATTTAATGAATCTTATTTATTCAGAATTCGACATTATAAACCTTCCCAACGAGTCGCTAATCATATCAAGCTACGGAGTTTCCAAAACAGCCTCCACGAAATTATTAAGCGTCTTGCAAGAGTTAAAAAAACAGAATAAAACATCCATAACAGAGACACTACTCAACGATACAATCTCAAAACAAAAACTACAAAAAAAAGCGGCACACCTATTCTTACAAAGTGCGATAGGACTAAAGCCTGAACCTTCAGAAATATACTTCAAAAAAGCACTAATAGCACATGACTGCATAGAGAGCGAAGACTTAAAAACAATAATAAGCCAAGAGCTAACGTGCGAGCACATAATAAGCGAGAACATTGAAAGCCTGACAGAGCAAGCTAAGGGTAACTCGTATTTCATCATCATAATTTGTATGCAGTATGACTACATCAAGTTGAAGAAACTGTATTTCAGCCTGGCAGACGCGGCTCCATGTAGCGCAATCTCTCTGGCATATTTAAATGGGAATATTTTTCATATCGACCAGCCGTACGTTCCCAGCATAGGAAACCCCTGTCACTTTTGCATGATAGATCGACAATTAAACTACGAAAAATGCATCAACTCTCAAAACTCTTGGACGACGCTCTTGAGATTCTGCATAGAACGCAACGTCACTCTACCGTCGCAGAAACTAAGTGCATTGCAAAGAAGCATGGCGATTGGTGCAATAGTTAAAAAAATAAAACTTCACACTGAGCATGGCAGTGAATTCAGATACCAAGACAATGTATTCACTTCGACGACAGTAGACTTAATTAAAGGATCCATTACCGAGGAATCGAGCCCACATTGGCACTCCTGTAACTGCCTGAGATCAAAAAATGAAAAATATACCGCATGACCATTATATGAAATTTCTCGACCCGCGAGTGTACGAGGATACATTGGAATTCCATAACAAGGGTAATTTCACCATCCATGATTGCGTTAAAAATATTTCCCGTCTGCACAATTTACAATCAAAGCTACTTGCCAACTTGACAGGCAACGAACTACAACTATACCCAGATATGGATATTACAGTCGACGGACCACCGCTAGAAGTTCTTGACGTTACAAGCCAGCTACATAGAGAATCTTCATGCGATTTTTTTGATGGCGGCGCCGCCACATTTGAATCAATAAAGAAGCTTATAAGTCCGTTGTTAAGCAAGGATAAAAAAACCCATAAACGTGGCTACCCAAGCGCAGGCGCCCTGTACCCTGTAGAAGTTTTTATTTGCTCTTTATCGACGTCAAATATATGGCCAAGTCGCGAAAAAATATTGCATCTTCTTCCTAACTCGAGAAAGCTCGAAATACTGCAAGACAGCCATGACATCACCCCCCTGATAGAAGCAATATTGCCAACCGGAAACAATATAGGCAACCCTAGTCACGCCATAATTTACATGATGTATTTGCCGAAGACGTTATTCAAGTATCGCTATCGCGGCTACAGATTAGCCTTAATGGAAACCGGGTCAATGTATATGTTAATCGACCTTCAGTGTAAAACGTTAAAGCTAAAAACCCGTCAATGGTCAGGATACACCGACACTATGGTGTGCAAGGCAATGGGGGTGAACCCTACTCTTTTCTATCCTTCATGCGTACAACTGATAGGAGGCACAAAATGAATATCTTCAGTAAAGATACGAATTCGGCGCTGCCAAGAGAAATTTTTATTCAACCCCCCTGCGTATTTAATTTCCCTTTTTGTGTTGAGGTTGGAGATCAATGGCAAACCGTTGGGTCAGGAGTTGGTAATAGCTCAGAATCAATAACAACTGCCTTGGGAGAGTATTTTGAACGTCGTCATTTTTATTTGGAGGTATTACGTGATTGCTCATCCAGCCTGGAAAAATGCTTGAGACCTGCCGAGGTAAAAAAATTCATAAAAGCCTTTGACCAAACTGCCTCATCGGAAGCGAACCTGAGTAACCTGGCGTGCAGAAAATTTAATATGAGCTCTGTAGTTCGCATTTCTGACTTTTCAAAATGCGCCATACCCACCATCTGCATTTCACTGTCTCATCACGGCAATGAGGACGACAATAGTATCTATCCGAGTAGAGACACTTGTGGGTGTAGTTTTCATAAAAGCTACGAATCTGCCATTTTTGGCTCCATCAAAGAATTATTGGAGCGACAGTTTCTGACTCGGTTCTGGCTAACCAAACAATGCATTGGATTAGTAACTCCCAATCAAATATCAAAAATGATAAAGGCAACATCCGCATATGGCTTATATAACGCCCTCCTGAAGTCTGGAAAGCTCGCAATAATTGATATTTCCGACGACAGTTTTCCTGGCGTATGTTTACTCACCGTTTACGGCAGCGATAATCCGAGTAGAAATATTCATTATTGCGCAGGAATGTCCTATGCAATAAACCAAACCGCCGCGCTGGAAAAATCCATTTTAGAGTTGTGGCAAACGTTTAGATTCATGAACTTGTTCAGAGTTTTTCGACGAAACCCAGATTCTCTACAGGACCCATATATTCGTCACTTTATGAAATGTGATACTTACACAACATTTAAGGAAATAACATCAAACATAAAACCTTCGAACTCCACCCCCAATAAACAGACAGCTTTCGGGTTCGACACACAAGGATTGATACAGGCTTTAAAATCACAAAATATTGAAGCATATCTATATATTAAAACGACCAAAATAGGAAACACTGGCTATACATTTTGCAAATCCGTCTCCCCGTCTTTATTTATGCACATGGACAATTCAAAGAACATAAATCTGGCCAACGATTACTCGGCACGTTTTTCAACATCAATTGATAAAGCCCGAAAAGAACAAATGGTTCCATTCCCTTAAGGTTATCAATCATGAAAAATCATTTACATTCGAGAGTTTTCACCTTAACTGGCATCTTCATAAAAGAGCAATTCAAAGAACCTATTGCGTTGTTTTGGATAATGCTTTCCCCCTGCGCACTTTTCTATTTCTTCGCGACTACAAAGCAGGACGCGAACTATTTTCAAAGTGAGTATATTGAGGCATCAGCATGGTTTTATGCATACGTTTCATCAAGCGTAGCGCTATTTGGATTTACGCTTTATATAATCGGAAGAAGAGAAAGTGGATTCATTCGATCATTTATTTATTCAAAACAGTCAAAAATCATATTTTTATACTCGCACTTTTTTGCTTACTCATTAATTTCAATTGCGTACTGCTCCATTTTTTACCTGGCGACAAAGGTCCCGTTTGGCAGCTATGATCTCGAAGAATTACTGAGGATTACTTTACGCTTTTATACTTGCTTTATCATGTTTTGTAGCCTTGGCGTCGCATTTACGCTGCTTCCAATCAACTTTCAAAACTCAAATACACTACTGTCAATCTGTTCGTTTTTCATGCTTATCCTGGGAGTACTTGGGGCTAGCAAAACAAACGACATCGTGGACATCATAAACCTTGCAAACCCGCTGACAACTGCAACAAATTTAATGATAAATGACTTGAATCATAACAAGTCAGCGGTCGCCATAATAGCATTTTTCGCTATTGTATCGGCTTTAGCGCTGCTAAAGCACTTAAGAATCAACCCAATTTGGAGCAGATACTAATGCGTCGATTTAGTGCAAAATGCATTGATTTTTCCTATGACGACAAAGCGATTTTAACCCGAGCATCTCTTGAGATTCCTCAGGGCTCCATCGTAGGCATTTTAGGCCCGAACGGATCAGGAAAAACCACGTTTTTCGATATCGTCTGCGAACTGAAAAAAATAAAATCCGGTTATATTGAAAATGACTTCCACGATTTCTCTTACCTGTCTCAAATAATCACAACCCCTCCGACTCTGCGCATGCGTGATATCTTCAAAATGGTCATCGCACTATCCTCTGATAAAAAAATGACACAGTCACGAGCTCTGGAAAAGCTAAGTTACTGGAGCCCCTCTATCGTTAGTCGATACAAAGACATATGGAACAAAAAATCGTCATTGTGCAGCTATGGAGAGACACGCTGGTTCTTTGCCCTTTCTCTTCTATCAATTTCCACTGACTTCATTATTCTCGATGAGCCTACTGCCGGTGTAGACCCTGAATTTCGCCATTATATCTGGGAGTGCCTTCATGGCGCGGCTAATGATGGCATGGCGATCCTGGTGTCATCACATAACGTCGATGAAATAGTAAACAACTGTACTTATTTCTACATGATCAGTCAGCAACGCTTTCATCGTTTTGCCAGCGGGTCGGAGTTCATTCAGCGCTATCGAGCAAAAACGGTAGATGACGCATTTATCCGCGCTGTATCCGAGCCGATATTTGCGGAGCATCCTGGATGAATAAAGCTTGATGCGTAGCGCAGACAGTAACTGCTACATATATAAGCCTCCCACCCCACCGCCACAGAAAGAGCCACCGACGACTATGCCGCCGGTGATCGCCAATCCCTGATGCCCCGCCCCAGCCCGGTCGTAACCATTAATCGGTTGCACAGAACGATGACCGGCGGTCGCGGCCTGAAACTTCAGTTTCCACTGAAAAAGGATTCCGCCATGACCGTGCGCATCGAGAACCAGACCTGCTTTCTCACCTCCGCCAATGGCGAACAGATTCGTCTGTGTCCCGACGTGACCATCGTCACCGACGGTGCCAAGGCCATGTCGGCTGTGGCCATCGAAGGCCAGCGTATCTACATCACCGAAGCAGAGGCCGATGCCTTGACCGTCGCAGGCGCGGCGAATGGACGCCGGCACCTGAAGGCCACCAATAGTGATTCGGTGATTTGACCGGGATTGATCTGCACCTGTCGCTACTGTTTCGGTCAGTCCCTTTGACCCGGCCGCGGCGGGTGCTTCAAGTTGTCGCATGTCGTGCAAACACTGCCATCTGATCCGCTTTTTATCGCAATACCTGAGTCTGTTATGCAAACAGATCAGCGCTCATAGTGCTCATGCCTGATGGAGGCTGATGAGCGAAAGACCATGAGCGAAAGAATCCCCGTCCGAACCGTAGAAACATTCGAGCCTTCGCGTCCAAAGACGAAAGCCAAAACCAGTGACAACCTGATCCACACCCGCAGCTTCACCGGGCTGTTCCGCAACCTGCGCATCGGTGGCGCGGGTTTTCTGTTTCTGCTGTTCTTCGGCACCGTGTGGTTGAACTGGGGCGGTCGCCAGGCGGTGCTCTGGGATCTTTCGGAAAGCAAGTTCCATATCTTCGGTGCGACCTTCTGGCCGCAGGATTTCATCCTGCTGTCGGCGCTGTTGATCATTGCCGCGTTCGGTCTGTTTGCGATCACCGTGTTCGCGGGACGGGTCTGGTGCGGCTACACCTGCCCGCAAAGTTCGTGGACCTGGATCTTCATGTGGTGCGAGAGGATCACCGAAGGCGAACGCAACCAGCGGATCAAGTTGCAAGCCGCGCCCTGGGGCCTGAACAAACTGATGCGTCGAGCGGCCAAGCACACCTTGTGGCTGGCCATCAGCCTGCTGACCGGCCTGACCTTCGTCGGTTACTTCACACCGATCCGGCCGCTGGCCGAAGAGTTGCTGACCTTTCAAATGAGCGGCGTCAGCCTGTTCTGGGTGCTGTTCTTTACCGGCGCCACGTACATCAATGCCGGCTGGCTGCGTGAAGCGGTGTGCATGCACATGTGCCCCTACGCCCGGTTCCAGAGCGTGATGTTCGACAAGGACACCCTGACCATTTCCTACGATGTGGCCCGAGGTGAAAACCGTGGCCCGCGCAAACGCGAGGTCAAGCCCGCCGAAGTCGGCCTGGGCGACTGCATCGATTGCCAGCTGTGCGTACAGGTCTGCCCGACCGGCATCGACATTCGCGATGGCTTGCAGATGGAGTGCATCGGTTGCGCCGCCTGCATCGACGCCTGCGATTCGATCATGGACAAGATGGGCTACGCCCGCGGATTGATCAGCTACACCTCCGAGCACCAGTTGCAGGGTGGCAAGACACACCTGTTGCGCCCACGCCTGATCGGCTACACCGCCGTACTGCTGGTGATGATCGCTGCGCTGGTAGTGGCGCTGGTGGAACGGCCGATGGTCTCCCTCGACGTTAGCAAGGACCGGGGCCTGTTCCGCGAGAACAGCCAGGGGCAGATCGAAAACATCTACAGTCTGAAGGTGATCAACAAGACCCAGCAGCGTCAGGACTATCAATTGCAACTGGTCGATGCCGAGGGTTTCGAGTTGCAGGGCAAGACCTTGTTGAGCCTGGCACCGGGCGAGATCGTCGATGTGCCGGTGTCGGTGGTGATGCTCACGGAGCGCCCGGCCAGCAGTTCGCAGAGCCTCGGCTTCAAGGTGGTCGACAGCGATGAACCTGGCGTCTACAGCGTGGCGAAGAGCCGGTTTGTTGCGCCGATGAATCGCTAAGGCTTTAGACTGCGGTGCGCCATTCGCGAGCAGGCTCGCTCCCACAAAAAACAGCGCAGTGTCTGTAGGAGCGAGCCTGCTCGCGATGAAGTCACCTCGATTTCCTGTCAGACCTCAATCGGGCTATTGATGAAACGCTACGAAAAATTCGCCGACGACATCGCAGAACTGATCCGCTCCGGCGTCCTCGGCCCCGGCCAGCGTGTGCCATCGGTGCGCTACGCCAGCCAGACCTACGGCGTCAGCCCGTCGACAGTGTTCCAGGCCTACTACCTGCTGGAACGTCGCGGGCTGATCCGCGCCCGTCCGCGCTCTGGCTACTTCGTCAATGCCCATGCGCCACGGCCGTTTTCCGAACCGGAGATCAGCCATCAGGTCAACGAGTCCACCGAAGTCGACGTCAGCGAACTGGTGTTCTCGGTACTCGATTCCATCAAGGACCCGAACACCGTGCCCTTCGGCTCGGCGTTCCCCAGCCCGACGCTGTTTCCCCTGCAACGCCTGTCCCGCTCACTGGCCAGCGCCAGCCGCGAAATGGACCCACGCATGGTCGTCACCGACATGTCGCCGGGCAACCCGCAACTGCGCCGGCAGATCGCCCTGCGCTACATGGTCGGCGGGCTGATGCTGCCCATGGAAGAACTGCTGATCACCAACGGTGCGCTGGAAGCCCTCAACCTGTGCCTGCAAGCAGTGACACAGCCCGGTGATCTGGTGGCCATCGAAGCTCCGGCGTTCTACGCCTGTCTGCAAGTGCTTGAACGGCTGAAACTCAAAGCCGTGGAAATCCCCGTACACCCGCGCGACGGCATCGATCTGGGCGTGCTCGAACAAACCCTGGAGCGCCATCCGATCAAGGCCTGCTGGTGCATGACCAGCTTCCAGAACCCCATGGGCGCGACCCTGCCTGAGGCAAAGAAACAGGCGCTGGTGGAGCTATTGCGCCGCCATCAGGTGCCGCTGATCGAAGACGATGTCTACGCCGAACTGTATTACGGCCAACAGGCTCCGAAACCGGCCAAGGCCTTCGATACCGAAGGCCTGGTGATGCATTGCGGCTCGTTCGCCAAGAGCCTGGCCCCCGGTTACCGCATCGGCTGGGTCGCCGCCGGGCGTTATGCGCAGAAAATCGAACGGCTGAAACTCATGACCTCGCTGTGCGCGTCGATGCCGGCCCAGGCGGCTATCGCCGACTACCTGCAACACGGCGGCTACGACCGACACCTGCGCAAACTGCGCCACGCGCTGGAAGACCAGCAAAGCGCCATGCTTGCCGCCATCGCCCGTTATTTCCCGGCACAGACGCGGGTCAGCCAGCCGGCGGGTGGGTATTTCTTGTGGCTGGAGTTGCCGGAGCAGATGGATTCGCTGAAGTTGTTCCAGATGGCACTGGCGCAGGGGATCAGCATTGCACCGGGACCGATCTTTTCGCCGACGCAGCGGTTCAGGAATTGTATTCGGTTGAACTATGGCAGCCCTTGGACCGAAGACGCCGAAAAGGCAATGGAGACACTGGGGCGGATTGTGCGGTCGTTTTGAGGGTTAGATGTTGTCAGTGCTGACCTCTTCGCGGGCAAGCCCGCTCCCACAGGATTTGTGTCGTTCACAAGTTTTTTGATCAACACAGTTCATTGTGGGAGCGGGCTTGCCCGCGAAGGGGCCAGCCAGGACAACGAAAATTTTGAAAATTAACGCCCACCACCCAGATCAACAAACGTCCCCGTCGCATAAGACGCCTTGTCCGACAGCAACCAGACAATCGCCTCCGCCACTTCATCCGGCCGCCCTCCCCGCGCCATCGGGATCGCTGATTCCAGTTTGCTGACCCGATCCGGGTCACCGCTCAAGGCATGGAAATCGGTATGGATGTAGCCGGGGCGCACGGCGTTGACGCGAATCCCCTCGCCCGCCACTTCCTTGGACAGGCCAATGGTGAAGGTGTCCAGCGCGCCTTTGGAGGCGGCGTAGTCGACATACTCGTTGGGCGAGCCCAGACGCGCGGCCACCGAGGACACGTTGACGATGCTGCCGCCCTGCCCGCCGTGCTTGGGCGACATGCGCAGGATCGCGTGCTTGGCGCAGAGGATCGGCGCCAGGACGTTGGTTTTCATGATCTTGAGAATGCGGAACTCGGACATCTCGTCGACCCGGGACTTTTGCCCGACGGTACCGGCGTTGTTCACCAGCGCGGTGACCCGGCCCAGTTCACTGTCTACCCGATGGAACAGTGCGATGACTTCGTCTTCGATGCTGACGTCGGCCCGTACCGCAATGGCTTGCGCACCGAGGGCGCGGACCTGCTCCAGCACGCCGATTGCAGCCTGTTCATCGGCCTGGTAGTTGATGCAGATCCGATAGCCCTGCGCGGCGGCCAACAGTGCGGTGGCGGCGCCAATGCCGCGGCTGCCGCCGGTGATGACGATGACTTTGTCCATGCGAGCTTTCCCCCAATCAAAGCTTTAGCGATCGGGGGCAAGAATAACCGTCATTGGCAGTTTTTGCATGGCCTCACATCAGCTGTCACGTCAGCGACATCTCGCGCCCGGCACCGGCTTTCAATTGCTCGACCAATTGCTCGCCACGATGGATTTCCACCATGAAACCCGCGGCCGGCAGCGGATGCCCCAGCAGGTAGCCCTGCAACGAATCGCAACCGAGTTGAGTCAGGAAATCCTGCTGCACACCCGTTTCCACGCCTTCGGCGACGATGCGCAACCCCAGTGCCTGGCCGAGGGCCACGATGGCCGAAACGATGGCGGCGTCATCGCTGTCGCGCTCCAGGTCGCGGACAAAGCCGCGGTCGATCTTCAGCTCGTTGGCCGGCAGACGCTTGAGGTACATCAAACTCGAATAGCCAGTACCAAAATCGTCGATGGACAGGTCGACGCCCATTTCCGACAGTTCCTGAAGCACCGTCATGCTCGCATCGGCATCGCTCATGGCGGTGGTTTCAGTGATTTCCAGGGTCAGGCTGTTGGCCGGCAGATGATGAGTCGCCAGGGCCTTGGCGACGCTCTGGACCAGCCCGGAGTGACAGAACTGAATGGCTGAAAGGTTCACCGCGATGCGCCATTGGGTGTAGCCCAGCACGTACCACTCGCGCATCTGGCGGCACGCTTCGTTGAGCACCCACTCGCCGATCGGAATGATCAACCCGGTTTTTTCCGCCAGCTCGATGAACTTGTCCGGCAACAGCATCCCTTGCGTCGGGTGCTCCCAGCGCAACAAGGCTTCGGCGCCGACCGGCCGACCATTGGCGGCATCGAACTTGGGCTGGTAATGCAGGCTGAATTCGTGATGTTCCAGGGCATTGCGCAGGTCCTGCAGCAATTGCAGCTGTTTGCGGGCGTTGCTGTTCATCGAGGCATCGAAAAAGCTGTAGCCGTTTTTCCCCGCGCCCTTGGCGTGATACATCGCCGCGTCGGCGTTCATCAGCAATTCCTCGGCGGACTGTCCGTTACCCGGGTAGAGCGCGATGCCGACACTGGCGGAGATGTGCAAATCATGTTCGGCAACACGGAATGCACGCGCAATCAAGCCGACCTGGCGGGCCGCGAGGTTCAAGGCGTCGTTCTGTTCGGTCAATTGCACCAGCAACACGAACTCGTCGCCGCCGATCCGCGCCAGGGTGTCCTGGCTGCGCAGGTCTTCGCGCAGGCGCTGGGCCACTTCACGCAACAGCAAATCACCCATATGGTGGCCGAAGGCATCGTTGACCGGTTTGAAGCCGTCCAGATCGATGAACATCAGGGCAAAGCAGCCACCCTCCTCCCGGACCCGTGACATGGCCTGATCGATTCGATCGGCGAGCAACGTCCGGTTCGGCAACCCGGTGAGGGTGTCGTGCAGCGCCAGTTGGGTCAACTCACGGTTGGCCTCGGTCAGCGACTCGGCCAGGCTCGCGGTGCGGGCTTCCAGGCGTGCATCGAGGATCGAGGTCAGCAAGGCGATGCTCAGCACCGCCAGCGTGGTGATCAGCACCAGGTTGTCCAGGCCCTTGCCGTTCAGGCCATCGGCCGACGCCCCGCAAAAACTGCCATCGGCAAAGCGCGCGGCGGCCATCCCGGTGTAGTGCATGCCGACGATGGCGATGCCCATGATCACGGCGGCCCCGCCACGGATCAGACGGACATAAGGCGTATGCTGGCGTAAATGGAAAGCGATCCACAATGCCGCGCCCGATGCACCGACCGCGATCAGAAGCGAGGCGCCGAACAACGTCGGATCGTAGTCGATGCCCGGTTGCATGCGCATGGCGGCCATGCCGGTGTAGTGCATCGCGCTGATACCGGCGCCCATGACCAACGCGCCAAAGGCCAGTTGCCAGGCCGGCAATTGCGGTTGGCTGACCAGCCACAGCGCAAAACCGCTGGAGAGCACTCCGATCAGCAGCGACAACAGGGTGATCGCGCCGTCGTACCCCAGGTCGATCGGCAACTTGAAGGCGAGCATGCCGATAAAGTGCATCGACCAGATGCCGATGCCCATGGCAATGGCCCCGCCCGCGGTCCACAGATGCACGGCGCGGCCTTTGGCGGTGGCAATGCGTCCGGTGAGGTCGAGCGCGGTATAGGACGCGAGAATCGCTACGCAGAGCGAAATGACAACCAGGGTGGGGGAATAGCTACCGATGAGCATGGGGACTTCTCGCGAATGCCCCCTTTAATGGTATTGATTCTCGCTGGGGGGCAAATGCGGCGATTGTACTGATTCCAGATGAGAACGCACTCAGAAAATAAGCAAAAGGCCAGCAGTCCGATGAAACGCTTGTTTTAAGGTTTTACATTAACTGGTCTCTGGCCTGGAATTACCGAGCCAAAGCCTCTGTGGAAGTTATTACACCGCCCACTGTGGCGAGGGGGCTTGCCCCCGTTGGGTCGCGAAGCGGCCCTGGGTTCATGCGCCCACATTCCTGCAGAATGATCACGGTCGCATTTTTTGCGAGCGCTTCGCGCTCGAACGGGGGCAAGCCCCCTCGCCACAGTTAGCGCTCTGAGCCTCTGATCCGGGTTATCGGCTTTCGCTCACCTGAAGCTGCCCATCCCAGCCTCCCCCCAACGCGGCAATCAATTGCACGCTGGCAAGCAGGCGGCTTTGCAACAGGTCGAGGTTGCTGCGCTCATTGCTCAGCGCCGCCGCCTGGGTGACCACCACATCGATGTACGCGATCAAACCGGCCTTGTACTGGTTCTGGGTCAGGCGCAACGATTCACGGGCGGCGTCCAGTGCCTGCTGGCGCACGACGGCTTCATCCTGAAGCACCTTGAGCTGCACCAGGAAGTTTTCCACCTCGCGAAATCCATCCAGCACGGTCTGGCGATATTTGGCCACCGTTTCGTCATAGGCCGCCACACTGCGGTCGACCTCTGCCGAGCGCTGTCCGCCGTCGAACAGGGTCATGGCCAATTGCGGCCCGACCGACCAGAAACGGTTCGGCAGGCTGATCCAGTTGGCATAGGTGCTGCTGCTGTAACCGCCGTTCATGTTCAATGTCAGGTCGGGGTAATAGGCGGCCTTGGCCACGCCGATGTTGGCGTTGGCGGCCATCACCGAGCGCTCGGCGGAGGCAATGTCCGGGCGACGCTCCAGCAACTGCGAAGGCAGCGCCGGCGGCACTTGCGGCAACTGCGGGATGTTCTGGCTTTCCGCCAGGCTGAACTCCGCGGGCGGCAAGCCGATCAACACGGCGATGGCGTTCTCGAACTGGGCGCGTTGCCAGATCAGGTCGACCATATCCGCTTCGGTGCTCTTGAGCTGCGTCTGGGCCTGGGCCACGGCGTCCTTGCCGGATACGCCCGCACGGTACTGGTTCTCGGTCATCTTCAGCGATCGCTGATAAGCCTCGACCGTGTCCTGGAGCAGGCGCTTCTGGCCATCGATCACACGCAATTGCAGGTAGTTCTGCACCAGTTCCGACTGCTGGCTCAGGCGCATCGCCGCCAGATCGGCAAAGCTGGCCTGGGCATTCGCGGTATCGGCTTCAAGGCCGCGGCGCAGCTTGCCCCATACGTCGGCCTCCCAACTGACGCCGACCTGGGCGGAATAAGTGTTGCGAATACCGCTGGACGAACTGCTCAGGCTGGAGCTGCTGCTGCCGGTACCCTGGCTTGAACGGTTCTTGCTGACGTTCAGGTCGACCGTCGGGAAAAACGCCCCGCGTGCGCTGCGCACCAAGGCCTGGGCCTGACGATACTGGGCTTCGGACTGGGCAACGGTCTGGTTGGAGCTATTGAGTTTTTCGACCAGGTCATTGAGCTGCCGGTCGCCATACAACTCCCACCACGCGCCCCGCGCCAAGGCATCGCTCGGGTTGGCCTGGCGCCAGCCCTCTGCCGCCTTGTACTGCGCCGGCTCTGCAGTTTGCGGGCGCTGGTAATCCGGGCCGACGGCGCAGGCACTGAGCATCGCCACGCACAGTGACAGGCTCAACAGACGCGAGCCTCGAGCCGTGATCAGCGGTGCAGCCAGGTTGAAAAGCGAACGTTCAGTCATAGCGGAGTTTCCAGAGCAGCATCGGTACGCACCCCACGCCATTTATTGAAGCGATGGCGCAGTTTGTCGAGATAGAGGTAAACCACCGGGGTGGTGTAAAGCGTCAGCACCTGGCTGAAGATCAGCCCGCCAATGATGGTCAGGCCCAGCGGCTGACGCATTTCCGCCCCTTCGGCGCGGCTCAGCAACAACGGCAAGGCCCCGAGGATCGCCGCCAGGGTGGTCATCAGGATAGGTCGCAAACGTTGCAGGCAGGCGTTGCGAATCGACTCCAGCGGTGCCATGCCCTGGTGACGCTCCAGTTGCAGCGCCAGGTCGATCATCAGAATGGCGTTTTTCTTCACCACGCCGATCAACAGAAACAGCCCCAGCAAGGAAATCAGGCTGAACTCACCGCCCAGCGCATAGATCGACAGCAACGCGCCGACCCCGGCCGACGGCAGGGTGGACAGGATGGTCAGCGGATGAATGTAGCTTTCGTACAGCACCCCCAGCACCAGGTACACCGCCACCAGCGCGCCGAGTATCATGAACGGCTGGCTTTTCTGCGTGGCGGCAAAGGCATCGGCGGTGCCGGCCATTTTCACGATCACGTCTTCCGGCAAGCCTACCTTGGCAATCGCCCGTTCGATGGCGGCGGTGCCCTGCTCCACCGTCACGCCTTCGGCCATGTCAAAGGCAATGCTTTCCGAAGCAAACTGGCCTTCGTGGCTGACCCGATCGTTTTCCAGGCTGTTTTCGTAATGCGCGATGGTCGACAGCGGGATCCGCGCGCCGTCAGCGGTGATCACCTGGACCTGCTTGAGGGTGATCGGGTCCTGGGCATACTTCGGATTGACCTCCATCACCACCTGATACTGGTTGAGGCTGTCGTAGATGGTTGAAATCTGCCGCTGGCTGTAGGCGTTGTTCAGCACCGCTGTGACCATGTCCATGTCGACCCCCAGGCGCTTGGCCTGGTCACGGTCGACGATCAGGGTCACCTGCCGGGCGCCCCGGCCTTCCCGTGCATCGATCGCCGTCAGCTCCGGCAAGGCCCTGAGCGCGGTGACGACTTTCGGGTACCACTCGCGCAACGCCCCCAGGTCCCCGCTTTGCAGGATGTACGAGTATTGCGAGGTGGTCTGCTCACGGCCGCCACCGAATTGCAGGTCCTGGTCCGCCATGAGCATCAGTTGTGCGCCCGGCACCTTGGGCATTTCCTTGCGCAGGCGTTCGATGACTTTCTGCGCGGATATGTTGCGTTCCTTGATGGGCTTGAGGCGCACCAGCATGAACGCATTGTTGGTGCCGTTGGTGCCGCCGATGAACCCGGCGACGCTTTCGACCGCCTCATCCTTCAACACGGCCCGACGGAAAATCTCCATCTTCGGCTGCATCACACTGAAGGACAGGCCGTCGTCACCGCGCACGAAACCGATCAGTTGGCCGGTATCCTGTTGCGGCATAAACGTTTTAGGAACAACGACATACAACGCAATGTTCACCCCGATTGTCACGAACAGACTGAGCAAGGTCAGGCGCTTGTAACGCAGCACCCAGTCGAGGCTGGTGGCGTATTTGCCGACCATCCAGTCGTTGGTCCGCCGGCTCCAGCGTTGCAGGCGGTTCTCCTGCCCGGGCGTATGTGGCTTGAGCCAGCGCGCGCAGAGCATCGGGGTCAGGGTCAGGGAAACCACCAGCGAGACCACGATGGCCGCCGCCAGGGTGATGGAGAATTCGCGGAACAGGCTTTCAATGATCCCGCCCATGAACAGGATCGACAGGAACACCGCCACCAGCGACACGTTCATCGACAACAAGGTAAAACCGACTTCCTGGGCACCGAGGTACGCGGCCCGCATCGGCCGCACGCCTTCGTCGATGTGCCGAGAGATGTTCTCCAGCACCACGATGGCATCGTCCACCACCAGCCCGGTGGCCAGGATCAGCGCCATCAGCGACAGGTTGTTCAGCGAAAAACCGTAGAGGTACATCACGGCAAAGGTGCCGACCAGCGACACCGGCACCGCCAGGGTCGGGATCAACGAGGCACGGAAGTTACCAAGGAACAGGAACACCACCAGAATCACCAGCGCCACGGCGATCAGCAGGGTCATTTCCGCTTCGTGCAGCGTTGCCTTGATGACAGGCGAGCGGTCCATGGCCAGGTTCAGCTTGACGCTGGCCGGCAACACCGCCTGCAACGCCGGCAACTGGGCCTTGATCTCGTTGACCGTCTCGATGATGTTGGCGCCGGCCTGGCGGTTGATCACCAGCAGCACCGCCGCGTCGTCGTTGAAGAAACCGCTGTTGTAGCGGTCCTCGACGCCATCGCTGACCTTCGCCACATCCTTCAGGCGCAGGGCCGCGCCGCCGTTGTAGTGGATGATCAGCGATTCGTAGTCCTTGGCTTTTTCCAGCTGGTCATTGGCCTGGACCTGCCACAGCCGTTGATCGTCTTCCACCGAGCCCTTGGGCCGGCGCACGTTGGCATTGGCGATGGTGTTGCGCACATCGTCCAGGGCCACGCCGTACTGGTTCAGCGACTGCGGTTCGAGCTCGATACGGACCGCCGGCAGGGAGCTGCCGCCGATCTGCACCTCGCCGACGCCCTGCACCTGGGACAGGCTCTGGGACAGAATCGTCGAGGCGAGGTCATAGAGCTGGCCTTTTTCCAGCACATCCGACGTCAGCGACAGCACCATGATCGGCGCCTGGGACGGGTTGACCTTCTTGTAGGTCGGCATGCTGCGCATCCCGCTCGGCAGCAGGTTGCGCGAAGCGTTGATGGCCGCCTGCACTTCCCGCGCCGCACCATTGATGTCGCGGTCGAGGTCGAACTGCAGGATCACCCGGGTCGATCCCTGGCTGGACCGGCTGCTCATGGTGTTAACCCCGGCAATGGCGCCGAAGGAACGCTCCAGCGGCGTGGCCACCGTCGACGCCATCACCTCGGGGCTGGCCCCGGGCAGGCTGGCCTGGACCACGATCACCGGAAAGTCCATTTGCGGCAGCGGCGACACGGGCAACAGGCCAAAGCTCACGCCGCCCAGCAGCATGATGGCCAATGAAAGCAGCATGGTTGCCACGGGGCGCTTAATGAACGGACCGGAAAGGTTCATCGATGATTGCCCCCGGCACCAACCCACGAGCCCTGCTGCCCCCCTGTGGGAGCGGGCTTGCTCGCGAAGAGGGCCTTGCATTCAACATCCCTGTCGACTGACCGGACGCCTTCGCGAGCAAGCCCGCTCCCACAGGTTATGCACGCCGTCATACCGCCATCTCCTGAGCGCCGGTCTTGCCAAAGCGTCGACCGAGGCGGTCGAAGTACAGGTAGATCACTGGCGTGGTGAACAGTGTCAGAATCTGGCTCAGCAACAGGCCGCCGACCATCACCAGACCCAGCGGCTGGCGCAGTTCCGCGCCGGATCCGGTGGCCAGCATCAACGGCACGGCACCGAACAAGGCCGCCAGGGTGGTCATCAGGATCGGCCGGAAACGCAACAAGGCCGCCTGGTAGATCGCCGTCTGCGGGTCCATGCCCTGATTGCGTTCGGCGTCGAGGGCGAAGTCGATCATCATGATCGCGTTCTTCTTCACGATGCCGATCAACAGGATGATGCCGATGATCGCGATCATGCCCAGGTCATTGCCGCTGAGGATCAACGCCAGCAAGGCACCCACCGCCGCCGAAGGCAAGGTCGACAGAATGGTGATCGGGTGGATATAGCTCTCGTAGAGCACCCCCAGCACGATGTACATGGTCACCACCGCCGCCAGGATCAGCAGCAAAGTGCTCGACAACGAGGCCTGGAAGGCTTCGGCCGCGCCCTGGAACTGGGTCTGCACGCCAATCGGCATGCCGATGTCTTTCTGAACTTGCTCGATGATCTGCACCGCATGGCCCAGCGCCACGCCGGGGGCCAGGTTGAACGACATCATCACCGCCGGGAACTGGCCGATGTGGGTGATCGCCAGTTGCGCCTGGCGCTCTTCGATGTGCGCCAGGCTGGACAGGCGCACCTGACCGCCGTCGGTGGTCTTGACGTGAATCTGGTTCAACGCATCCGGGCCGATTTTCTCGCCGGACTGCGATTGCAGGACCACGCGGTACTGGCTGGCCTGGGTGTAGATGGTGGATATCTGCCGCTGGCCGAAGGCGTCGTACAAGGCATCGGTGATGTTCGACACCGACACCCCGACCCGCGACGCCGCATCGCGGTCGATCACCAGGTAGACCTGCAGGCCCTTGTCCTGCAAATCACTGGCTACGTCGGTCAGTTCCGGCCGGCCGGCCAAGGCTTCGACCAGACGCCCGCTCCACAGGCTCAGCAATTCCGAGTCCGGCGACGACATGCTGAACTGGTACTGCGTGCGGCTGACCCGGTCCTCAATGGTCAGGTCCTGCACCGGCTGCATGAACAGACGGATGCCCACCAGCTTGTCCAGCTCTGGTTGCAGGCGGGCAATCACCTGCGTTGCGCTGAGGTCGCGATCGTGATGCGACTTGAGGTTGATCAGCAACCGACCGCTGTTGAGGGTCGAATTGTCGCCATCCACGCCGATGTAGGAGGACAGGCTCTCGACAGCCGGATCGGCCAGGATGACCTTGGCCAGTTCCTGCTGACGTTCGCTCATGGCCGCGAAGGAAATCGACTGCGGCGCTTCGGAAATACCCTGGATGACGCCGGTGTCCTGCACCGGGAAGAAGCCCTTGGGCACCACCATGTACAGGAATACCGTCAGCGCCAAGGTGCCGATGGCGACCATCAGGGTCAGTGGCTGGTGCTTGAGCACCCACTGCAACTTGCGCCCGTAGGCGGCGATCATCCAGTCGATGAACGCACCGCTGGCCCGGTAGAAACGGCCCTGCTCGGCTTCCTTGGGTTCACGCTTGAGCAACCGCGCGCACATCATCGGCGTCAGGGTCAGGGAAACCACCAGGGAAATCAGGATCGCCACCGCCAGGGTGATGGCGAACTCGCGGAACAAGCGCCCGACCACATCCGCCATGAACAGCAGCGGGATCAGCACGGCGATCAGCGACAAGGTCAGGGAGATCAGGGTGAAACCGATCTGCCTGGCGCCTTTGAGTGCCGCGTTCAGCGGGCTGTCACCCTCCTCGATATAACGCGCAATGTTCTCCAGCATGACGATCGCATCGTCCACCACGAAACCGGTGGCGATGGTCAGGGCCATCAGGGTCAGGTTGTTGACCGAGAACCCTGCCAGGTACATCACGCCGAACGTACCGATCAGCGACAACGGCACGGCCACCGACGGAATGATCGTGGCGCTGGCGCGACGCAGGAACAGGAAGGTGACCATGACCACCAGGGCGATGGCGATCAGCAATTCGTGCTGCACGTCCTTGACCGAGGCGCGGATGGTCTGGGTGCGGTCGGTCAGCACGGTCACGTCGAGGCCGGCCGGCAGGTTATCGGTAATGCTCGGCAGCAGGGCCTTGATCCGGTCCACCACCTCGATCACGTTGGCGCCGGGCTGGCGCTGGATGTTCAGCAAGACCGCCTGGTTCTCGTTGGCCCACGCAGCGAGCCGCTCGTTCTCGGCGCCGTCGACGATTTCCGCCACGTCCTTGAGCCGCAACGGCGCGCCGTTGGCGTAGGCCAGGATCAGGTTGGCGTAGTCCTTGGGCGACGTCAGCTGATCGTTGGCATCGAGCATCGAGACCCGGGTCGGGCCGTCGAAGTTGCCCTTGGGCTGGTTGACGTTGGAGGCGCCTATCAGTGTGCGCACATCCGACAGGTTCAAGCCGTTGGCCGCCAGGGCCTCGGGGTTGACCTTGATCCGCACGGCCTGGCGCTGGCCGCCGGCAATACTGACCATGCCGACACCGCTGATCTGCGCGATTTTCTGCGCCATGCGCGTATCGACCAGATCGTTGAGCTTGGGCAGCAGCATGGTCTTGGAGGTGATGGCCAGCGTCAGCACCGGCGTATCGGCCGGGTTGACCTTGTTGTACACCGGCGGTGCCGGCAAGTCCTTGGGCAACAGGTTGGTGGCGGCGTTGATCGCGGCCTGCACCTGCTGCTCGGCGACGTCCATGTTGATGTCGAGGCTGAAGCGCAGGGTCAGCACCGAGGCACCGCCCGAACTGGTCGAGGCCATTTGCGTCAGGCCGGGCATCTGCCCGAACTGGCGCTCAAGCGGTGCGGTCACCGCGCTGGTCATGACGTCCGGGCTGGCGCCGGGATACAGGGTCATGACGCGAATGGTCGGGTAATCGACCTGGGGCAACGCCGAAACCGGCAGCAACCGATAGGCGATCAAACCGGCCAGAACAATGGCCAGCATGCTCAGTGTGGTGGCTACCGGGCGAAGGATGAACAGCCGCGAGAGATTCATGCGCCGCCCTTTTTCGCCTTGTCAGTGGTCACGGGAGCTGCCGCGTCGGCCGCCGACTTGCCTTGCAGGTGTTCGGTCGGCGTGGCCGGCACCTCCTGACTGTCGTTGACCACCTCCACGTCACTGCCATCTTTCAGGCGGTCGGTACCTTCCAGGACAACCCGGTCACCCGCCGACAGGCCTTCGGTAACCACGGTGTTCAGGCCATCGCTGGCGCCGACTTTCAACTGACGGATCTTGACCTTCTTGTCACCGTCCAGGGCATAGACGAACGTGCCGTTGGTGCCGAACTGGATCGCGGCGGAAGGCGCGAGCACTACGCCTCTGAGGGTGTCGGCCAACAGGCGCACATTGACGAACTGGTTGGGGAACAGCGACTGATCGCGGTTCTCGTAGCGGGCCTTGAATTTCAGGGTACCGGTGGTGACGTCGATCTGGTTGTCCAGGCTCTGCAACACGCCGGTGGCTTGCAATTTGGTATCACCGCGATCCCAGGCTTCAGCCGGCAGCGTGGCGCCACTGCGATAACGGGCGAGCACGGTGTCGAGGCTGTTTTCCGGGAGGGTGAAGGCCACGCTGATCGGCTGGGTCTGGGTAATGATCGCCAATGCGGTGGTGTCGTTGGCGGCGACCAGGTTGCCGACGTCCAGTTGACGCAGGCCGACGCGCCCGGTGATCGGGGCGCGGATCCTGGTGAATTCGAGGTTGAGCCTGGCGTCGTTGACCGCGGCCTGATTGGTCTTGACCGTGCCCTGGAACTGACCGACCAGCGCTTCGGCGGTGTCCAGGGTCTGTTTGGCAATACTGTCTTCGCGGTACAGGCCGCGATAGCGCTCGACGTCGACCTGGGCGTTTTTCAACTGCGCCTGATTCTGCAGCAAGGTGCCTTCAGCCTGGAGCAAGGCGTTCTGGTAAGGACGCGGGTCGATTTCGGCCAGCAGGTCGCCCGCCTTGACCATCTGCCCTTCTTCGAAATAGATCTTGACCAGCTCACCGCCGACACGGCTGCGGACATTGATGGTGTTGAGCGCCGTGACCGTGCCCAGCGCCTTGAAATACAGCGGGAAATCACCGGTGACGGCCGGAGCCACTCGCACCGGTACAGGCCCGGACGCACCGCCGAAACCCGGACGCATCCCCCCGGCCCGGCCGGTATGCCCGGCAACGGCTTTCTGCCCCACGGCCTCCTTGGGTGCAGCGCTGCCGGGCCAGAACTTCCAGCACAGGGCGGCGATGACCAACAGGACAAGCAGGCCGAACAGCCAGCGACGGGGACTACGGGAAGCGGAGGATTGCATTGAGTGACCAACCATTGGGCGCGTGGGCTTTTATTGCATGAGACTGAACGATAAGCACTGGCGGGTTTTAAGCAAAGCGCCTTTACCGGCAATTTACCTTTGGCTTACGTAGCAGGTGTTTTATCCAAGACACTGAATCACAAATGAAAACGGCCTGGACAGAGGGCAATGCTGCTGTAGGAGCGAGCTTGCTCGCGATGGACGTCAACGAAAACGCGAGTTCCTTGGATAAACGCGTCGTCTGTAACTCCATCGCGAGCAAGCTCGCTCCTACAAGTCTTTAAATGAACAGCATTTTTGACAGCGGGGTGTTAACAATTGTAAAGCTGCTTACTTACTTCAGAACGGCAAGTGCCGCTTCATAGTTCGGCTCGTCAGCGATTTCGCCAACCAGTTCGCTGTGCAGCACGTTGTCGTTTTCGTCCAGTACGACCACGGCACGGGCGGTCAGGCCCTTGAGCGGGCCTTCAGCGATAGCCACGCCGTAGTTCTGGATGAACTCGGCACCGCGCAGGGTCGACAGGTTCTGTACGTTTTCCAGGCCTTCGGCACCGCAGAAACGCGCCTGGGCGAACGGCAGGTCAGCCGAGATGCACAGTACAACGGTATTGGCGACTTCATTGGCCTTGGCGTTGAACTGGCGCACGGAGGTGGCGCAGGTCGGGGTGTCGATGCTTGGGAAGATGTTCAGCACTTTGCGCTTGCCGGCAAAGTCTTTCAGGGTGACGTCGGACAGATTGCCGGCAACCAGGGAAAAGGCTGGCGCCTTGGAACCGGCTTGTGGCAGTTGGCCGTTGACTTGAACCGGATTGCCTTTGAGAGTGACTTGAGCCATGAACGGAGTCCTTCTGAACGTTGTTGTAGAGAATTTTGACGAGGCCGAAGTTAACCACGAAATTGTCCGACGACCTATGGTCAAACATAAATTGTCATGCAACAGGACACAAAACTGGATACAACCCACAAATCCGTGGGTGCGGGCTTGCCCGCGATGACAGCAGCAAGCCCAGCATGCATGCCGATTGATCCACCGCCATCGCGAGCAAGCTCGCTCCCACAGGGGTCATATGTTTCGTGAGTGATCACAAACCAGCGTACCCCCCTCACCCGCTGCTACCCGATGTTCATGACGAAAGGCACACGACAGGTCATCGACGAAAACTTTTGTTAACACTCTGTCGAATTGCTCCACCGTCGTTCGACTATAAATCGAACCACTCAACTGCAATGGAGACGACAACATGCGATTCATGATCATCATCAAGGCCAGCCAGGACTCAGAAGCCGGCGTCATGCCCAGCCAGGAACTGCTGACGGCCATGGGCAATTACAACGAAGAACTGGCCAAGGCCGGCATTCTCCTCTCCGGCGACGGCCTGCAGCCGAGCAGCAAAGGTGCCCGCGTGCGATTCTCGGGTGACAAGCGCACCGTCATCGACGGCCCCTTCATTGAGACCAAGGAATTGATCGCCGGCTTCTGGTTATGGCAGGTGAAGTCAAAAGAAGAAGCCATCGAATGGGTCAAGCGCTGCCCCAACCCGATGCCCGGCACCGAAGCCGAGATCGAGATTCGCCAGGTATTTGAAATGGAAGATTTTGGCGCCGAGCTCACCCCGGAACTGCGTGAGCAGGAAGAGCGAGCGTTCGGGAAAGCGAAAAAGTGCTGAGTGTCACGTACAAGGGATCAAGTCCTGAGTCTGCAGGGAAAACCAGGATGTAATCGTCGTACCTGGCTGCATCAGCATCACCGGCCATGGGCTCGATCAACGGTACAGGCAAAGATTGCAAAAAACCCAAGCGGCGCGACGAGGATTGGGCTGCGGGCGCAGTGGTTTCGAGAGTGGCCGGGGCAGACCAGCAAAGGGTGATCGGGGCGGCACCATCTGTGGTGAAACTGAATGTGTTCGATTGCTGGTCGTGCCGCACCGATCTCACTCTGACGCTATCGCCGGCGGCCGGAGCGATGTACACCTGCGCCAGTGATTTCACCTCGCGCGCACCTTGGAACATCGCTCCAGGTTTGGCGGGCACGACTGTCGTGCCCATTCTGAAAGGAAGCTCGACCTGCGCCCGACACGTCGCCAACGACAGCCAATCCTGCCCTTCAAGTGGCATGAGTTCGACCAAGGGAACGCTGAGAGCGTAGACCTGACTATCGGCGCGACTGGAAAAGTCGAACCGCAGAACAGCGGCGCACTGGCTTTCACCGGTTGGTTCGCTTGAAAGGTTCCTCCAGATAAACTCGGCAACCGCAGAGCGAATCGATTTCTGCAAGTCGATCTGTAGACTCAATGACAGATGCGATGGACCACTTTCCAGCAAAACTTCGGGGCGCTTGTGGGCATAGGCCAATGACGCGGTGATCGTATTGCCGACCTTCGCCAGGTTACGGCTACGAACCAGTTGGTTCTGCGCCCTGATCAACAACGCTTCTGCCTGGTGACTCAAGAAAAGATTACGCTGCGTCAATGCCTCCAATCGCCTGAGGTAGTGTTCTTGCGTTGCCTTGACTTGCTCAAGGACACTGAGCCACTGCGCTTGATCGGACCGTGCATAGGTCAGGTTACGCTGAGCATCGCTCTTGGCGAATTCCACTTTCATTTTCCAGAAGCCCAGCTTCCTGACGGCGATGAGCGCGGCATTCTGAGTTTGTTCAAGTGCGAGGATGGTTTGCGTTTGTGCGGCAATACCTGCGTCGGTTGTCAGCTGGCCTTGCAGTTGCTGGATCCCCTGTTCGAACAGGCCGACTGCAGTTTCAACGTCCCTATCCGAGATCGCCACGTCTGCAGCGATTTTTTTTACTTGCGCAAGGCTGCGCGCAAGAGGTGTCATGGGTGTCGATGGCGCGGAAACGGGCGCGGGAATCGCCTCTTGTTTGAACGCGGCCCTACCTTTCCCGTGATGCCAGTTCCTTATGTGATGCACAACTGATCCCGCGGAGTTGGCGTTGACCATGTCGTCAGGATAAAACAACAAATCCGCGCCTTTGGGATGTCCGGAAATTCGGTCGAAATGTTCGATCAGCCGGTCATGGTCCTGCTTGGGTAAACCAACGGCCCAGATTATGTTGACCAGTGCCTGGAATTCCGACTGTGTGTAATCCTGGAGTGTGGCTTTAAGTTCCATCTTGGGTTTTTCCTTGTTTTTACTGGACGTACAGCTGAAAAACTGTGACACCTGCCCACTAAGTGAAGAGCAGGTGCCTTTCAATTACTGAAATCAGCCTCTAGGTGTTGAGTTCGGTTTTTTGTGAAAAAACTGTGTTATACACTGACCGATAATTATCAATGGTTGTTAGCCATTCCACCTTGGACAACTGAACATGCAACCTTGCTTTATACAAACACTTTAATCGTGCCCTTTATCAATCAACGTAAAGACCAGCGTCTTAACTTCCATTGCCGCGGTGTATTGAAAGACAACCTTCTTGCCTGGGTAAACAGCAGGATCCAGGGGGTAGGACTCCCATCCGCCCGTCTGGCCCATCGGCTGAGGCATTTTGATTGGGCCTCTGGATTCCATTGGTTTGCCGAAGAGCGCATGCACGTCAGACTGGGTCTTCATCGACATATATGGCATTGGCAAATCACTTCCATACACAATGATTCCAGGCATTGTCTCCACTAGCGTGACAAAAACCTTTTCCAGCCGACTCGTTTCAGCCCAGAAGCTAAGTTCCACACCTGAAATCGGTTCAATATCAAGCCAATTTCTACCTTCGTAAAGTTGCTGAAGAGCCTGACGTGAAACAACTCCCTCAGAAACTAACGCTTCGTAAGACTTACCAAGCCCTGCGATCCATCGCTCGATCATCACTGCGCTCATCAGTACCACCCCTGCTCTCTGCTTAACGAATGTAACTGCTCAAGGACTCTTTCAATTTCAGCTTCCGAAACACCTTCTGCCAACAACCCATCCTCTATTGCTGAAACATTACTTTCAATTGCACTGAAAATATCAGAGGAATCTTCAACGCGCTTCTGCTTAGAGTTTCGTCCTCCATAAGTCTCACTGAATTTTTGGTGGACTTTCGCAGGAATTGTAACGCTCGGCGCACGATTAAGAACGAGTAACGATATATGGCTTCGCAAGTGGGGACGTCATTATTCAACATGCAACCGTTCACTCTTCAACGACCGCATATATAGCACTACCCAACAAACCAATTACTTACTCACGACCTTTGTCGACCAACGTAAAAACCAGCGTTTTGACTTTCATTTCGGCCGTGTATTGAAAAACAACTTTTTTACCTGGATAAATATTTTGATCCAGTAGATAAGACTCCCACCCTCCTGTCTGTCCCATTGGGTGAGGCATTTTTATGGGACCTCTTGAATCCATTGGATTGCCAAAAATCGCTTGGACGTCGGCCTGCGTCATATCCAGAGTGTACGGTAGTGGAAGATCTCCTTTGTATTCGAGGATTCCCGGCATTGTTTTTTTCAGTGTTATAAACAGCGTTTCCAGCCGATTGGATTCCGCCCAAAATGAGAGGCTCACACCAACTTCAAGATCAAGATCCAATAAATCTGCTTCTGGATACAACGCCTGCGGCTCTTCATTAAAAACAACGCCTCGCGCTATCAACTCATCAGAACTCAAGCCCAAATTAAGTATCCAGCTTTCTATTTTTTCCGCGTTCATTGGTACCACCCTTGTTCAATGTGTAGTTTGTGCAACTTCAAGCGAGCCGCTTCGATTTCGCTCTCACCTAGTCCTTGTTCAAGTAAGCCTGCTTTGACCGCACCAACGTTTCTATCCACCGCTAAACGCAGATCATCTGCATCTTCCAATTGCTTGGATACATGGTTCCGCCCACCATAGGTTTCGCTGAACCTCCGATGAACCTCAGAGGGAATTGCAATACTTGGAGCCCTCTTCAAAAAAACTGCTCGCTCGTGCGAGTCAAACTCTGGAAATCTGTGTCTGATATACAGATCTAGTGCCTTCCTAGAAGGAATATGATCAATATCCAACCCATCCCCCCTACTCCGCCCACTCAGCTCGTTATACGGCCCTACCTCCAATGGCTCAACCGGCGGACCAACGAAAACCAGTCCGGGCGAAGGTAGATCCCCATCTCTCGGAAACCCAGGAATACTCGCACCAATCTCCCCCTCGTCAACAGCCGGAAACGTCTCGTTATGCGGCAGGACCGGGATGGCCGGGTTGCCGGGATATACCGCCGGGGACACTGGTGTGCCGGGTAGCGTCGTCGACCCAAGGTGTTCGCTGCCCGGTGGCACCAAGGGTTTCCAGGAAGAGGCAGGCGGGATCGGCCAGGGCACCACTGCAGGTTCGATCCCCAGCCACCCCCCGGCACTGTTTGGTGTCTTGATGCTGATCTGATCGAGGTTGAAAGGATCGGACCAGAAATCCGCCCGTTCCTTGTAACGCAGTTCGAATTCACGGTTTTCACCCACCCAGGTGTTTTTCGGCGCGTAGGGGGCGAAGCCTTGTTCGATACGGGTTTTGTTCACCTCATCGAATTGGCTGGTGAGCGATGGGTGTTCACCCAGGGTCCGCCACAGCGCCTCGTCAAAGGCGGCGAACGACTTGAATTCGCGTCCGCGAAACTGGTCACCGACCTGGGTCGGGATGGCTACGCCGCTGGCCTGGGTGGCCGCTTTCCACCAATCGACCGGCGCCGGTTGCCCCGTCCCGCTTACGGTGCCCGTACCCAGGGGTGGCACGCTGAAAGATACGTACGTTGGCGGCAACCCCGGCACGCAGACAATGCAATCGTGGATGCGCAAATCGACGCCGGCCGGGATGTCCTGAATCTGCGGCTCGGTCACCGTCAATGGCGCCTGAACGGGTGTCACCGCCTGCGGCATGGCCTCTGGCGCGAACTGCAAATGCCTGGCCGGTGAACCCGGGATCTCGGCGCTGTAGAGGCCGGTGAGGGGGTCGAGGGCGGCATTCACCACCGCAACCCGGGAATCTATCTCGCCTCCGGTAGGGACAACGACGATCGCAGTGCCTTGCGGTACGGCGACGGGTTTGAGCCGTTGCTCCAGCTCTACCGTGCCGCCCGCGTCCGCAGCGGTTTGCAACTCGTGCCTGTCGTACAGATCCAGCGCCTGCGCCGGGACTGCAACGGCGTGGAACAAACGAGCCCGTTGTTCGGGCGTCAACTCGCCGTTACCCAACTCGGAGGGATAGGTCATTCCCGCGATAAATATCGCAGCTTGACCAACGGTGAGCGTACCCAGGACGCTGCCCACTTCGACCAGCGATCGCGACACGGCCAACGCCAATCCATCTGCCGCTCCGGCAATCCACACCCCATTGGGATTGAAAAGCACCGATGCGGCAGCCATCGACGCCGTGGCGGGAATATGGAGGGTATTGGCCTGTCTGGCCCGCTCGATCCGCGCGTCGGCGTCGGACAATTGCTTGAAACGAACACGCGCCTCACGCTGCTCCACGAACTGACGCTGCTTTTCCCACGCCGCCAGCCGCTGAACCCCAATGGCATGGTCGCGGGCCAGCGCATTGGATTTTTCGTTGAGCGCATTGAGTTGGGCTCTTAGCAGGCTCGCTTCATGGGCGGCGTTATAAGCGTTTTCCCAGAGCTGGTGGCCATGTCCCAAGGCTTCGCCGAACTGCTCCAGCCGCAGCAGGTAATCATTTAAAGAGCGTGTTAATGGATCGAGCCCGTCGAAGGATAGAGCGGTGGCATTTTTTTCATTGAGCTGTGCGGTTTTGTGCGCAATCAATCCGTCGATTTCGCTTTTGTCCTTACTGACGGAGTAAAGGATCCAGCGCTCAACCGGCACATCCATTGCGTAGGGTTTGCGTACCGCCTGGATTTCCCGCTCGAGTGCTTGCGTGTCTTGCGTGATCCTTGCAGCAAAGCTGCGGTCAAGCTCAGCCCTCACGGTGCCATGACGCTGCCCCAGCGCTGCGAGGTGTTGCTGCCGCGTCTGAATCCGGGCCTGTTCCCGCGCCGCAGCGGCGTCATCTGCTTCGGCCTGTGCCACTTCTGCTCTGTGTTGCTGAAGCGCCCTTTTCCTGGCATTTTTTTTCTTGGCGCTAAGGCCGCCAAAATTGCCTGACGCGCCGACCCGATTACCTGCGCCACCACCCCATCCGCCACCCGAACCACCGCCAGAGGCGGGCGGCCCGGACCTGATGACTACGCTTCCTGACGATCCATCGTTGAATATGTGTTGTGCCATACAGTTCTCCTTGTCTGTAGGGCACAGCATGTCGAGGGTGCGATGGTCAGGTGCGGTACATATTTATAGGCCTGGCATGGTTTCCGAAATCTGTACTTCCTCTGTATGGATTAAATCAATGAAAGGCTTTGCGACGTTTGTCGAACTAACTTTGTAGTACACATACTGCATGCCAACTTGCACACAAAACCAAAGAATCCGCCCCTTAGACTGGCTAAACGGTAGTTAGCTGCTAGGGTCTTCAGATGTGTCCTACAGGCTTGATAAGAAAGGGATTACGCCGTAACGGCTGCCAAGTGCCGAGTCGCCCAGAAGGAGCCACCAGGGAACAGGGGGAATCATGTTGAACAGTAGAGGATGCACGCCGCTTTTCTGGCGACTTCGGTTGCGCCTGTTGTTTCGGCCTGCACGGCCAATACAGGCAATCACCCGCACGACTCCCGGCACCCTCCAGGTACTCCGAGTATCCGCCCCAAAGACGCCCCACTCCGATCGGGTGGTGACTACGCCTGGCAATCTGCGCCCAATAGCGTCAACGCCTTTAGCGAACCGCAAAAAAACGGCCGGGTACATTACAAGTTCGTCGAGCCCAAACCGAAAGCCGCCAACGGCCAATGGAACAAGTCGCTATTGAGGCCTGTTGCCACAAGACAATAAACGGAGTCAGTCATGATCAGGCCTTACGTAGTGCGCCCCCTGTTGGCGCTGTGCATGGTCGGGGCCACCCCCTTTGCACTGGCCGCCGAAGGTGGTGTCGGCCGGCCGATTACCGGCTTGCAGGTGTTCTCCAATGCCGGGGTAGTGCCGCCGGCACCCGGCTGGGTGATGTCGTTGACCAGTTTCTGGTACGACGGCGACCTCAAGGGCAACGTACAGGTGCCGATCGGGGGCGACTTGAGCACAGGCGTGGGCATGAAGGTTTCCTACACCATCGCCAACTTCACCCATGTCTGGGATACGGGCCCGGGAGACTGGAACTACGCGTCAGCCATCGGCGTGCCAGTGCAGTACACCGACGTGACCGCGAGCATCACCGGCCCCCGTGGCAGGACGCTGGGCACCGAGGACACCGGCACCCAATTCGCCGACATCCTGGTGACACCGATTGCCGCCGGCTACCACTTCGATGAACTCAACCACATTTCGTTTTCACTGCCGATCTACGTGCCGACCGGCGCCTACAACGTCGATCGCCTGGCCAACCCCGGGCAGAACAACTACACCTTCATGCCCACCGTGGCGTTCTCGCACCTGGACGGCAAGGGTGGCGAGTTCACCTTGATGAGCAGTCTTGAGTTCTATACCGAAAACAACGAAACGGATTATCGCAACGGCAACATTTTCACCCTCGATGCACTCTGGACCCACGGTTTCGGCAATGGCTGGAACGCCGGCATGGCAGCCGGTTACATCCAGCAGGTCACCGATGACTCGGGAAGCGGCGCCAACAGCGGCTTTCGCGGACGCTCCGTCGGCGCCGGCCCCGCGGTGGGCTGGAGCGGCAAATTTGCCGACGCCCAGGCCAACCTGAGCGCGCGCTGGATACCGGAGTTCGACACCAAGAACCGTCCTGAAGGCAACGGTTTCAGCATCAACATGACACTGGCGTTTTTCTGAGAGGAAGCCACGGATGGCGATTGCCCCTGCCGACTTCCATTTGTCATTCATTCCGGTCATTGCGACCTCCATGTTTAGAGCGAGGGGTATCCCATGACCGCACTCAGTGACCTCAATGCCCTGCAAGCCAGCATCGCCGAAGCGGTGCTCGGCCAGGACCAGGTGATCCGGCAAATTCTCCTGGGCCTGCTGGCCAACGGGCACCTGCTGCTGGAGAGCTTGCCGGGGCTGGCGAAGACTCGCACGGTCAAGGCGCTGTCCAGGCATCTGGACGCGAAAATGAGCCGCATCCAGTTCACCCCGGACCTGTTGCCGTCGGACATCACCGGCGCCGAGGTGCTGCACCAGGTCGAGGGCAAAAATGAGATCCGTTTCCAGCCCGGGCCGCTGTTCGGCAACCTGATTCTGGCCGACGAAATCAACCGCGCCCCGGCCAAGGTCCAGGCAGCGCTGCTCGAAGCCATGGAGGAACGGCAGATCACCGTGGCCGGCAACAGTCACGCGCTGCCGCCACTGTTTATCGTGGTCGCGACCCAGAACCCCATCGAGCAGGAAGGCACTTACCCGCTGCCGGAAGCGCAGATGGACCGTTTCCTGATGAAGGTGCTGCTGGACTACCCGAGTGCAGACAACGAAAGCCAGGTACTGCGCCTGTTGCGAGAAGAGGAACAGGCGCTCGGCACCAACACCTCGGCCGTTCCGGGCTTTGCATTGGCCCAGGACGTGATCTTCGCCGCACGCCGTGAAGTCAGCGCCGTGCATGTCTCTCCAGCCATCGACCGCTACCTGATCGACCTGATCAACGCCACGCGCCACCCGGCCGACTACGACGCCGATCTCGGTCGCTGGATCGCTTTGGGCGCCAGCCCACGGGGCGGCATCGGCCTGGACCGGTGCGCGCGGGCCGATGCCTGGTTGCAGGGCCAGGATTTCGTGTCGCCGGACAACGTGCGGGCCGTGGTCCATCCCGTGCTGCGCCATCGCCTGCAATTGAGCTATGACGCGGTGGCCGACGGCGTGACGGCCGATCAGGTGCTCGACCGCCTGCTGGACAAAGTGGCCATACCAGCATGAGCGACGACGGCCTGGTCTACGTCTCCCTGGCGCAGTTGATGGCCCTGGAGTTCAAGGCCCGTGACCTGAGTTTTCTCGCGCGCCAGCCTCAAGGCAGCATCCTCGCCGGCAACCATGCTTCGCGCCTGCGCGGTCGTGGCTTGAACTTCGACGAACTGCGGCGCTACCAGCCAGGGGACGATCTGCGCCACCTCGATTGGCGCGCCTCCCTGCGCGCCGGCAAACCGGTGGTGCGCACCTTCACCGAAGAGCGCGACCGCCCGGCGCTGATACTCGTGGATCAGCGCATGTCGATGTTCTTCGGCTCGCAACGCAGCTTCAAATCCGCGGTCGCCGCCGAACTCGGCGCTCTCGCGGCGTGGATGGTGTTCAACGCCGGTGACCGGGTGGGCGGGCTGGTGTTCAACGACCAGCGTATCGACAGCGTGGCCCCGTTGCGCAGCCGCAAGCGGATCGAGGCGCTGTACAGCCGCATCGTCGAGCAGAACCGGGAGCTGAACGCAGCCAACCCCGACGCCGAGGGCGAAGACCAGCTCGACAAGGTCTTGCAACGTTGCCTGGCCCTGGCGGGGCACGATCACCTGATCTGCATCATCAGCGACTTCGCCGGTGCCGGGGAACGCACCTTGCAGTTGATGCGGCAGTTGGCGGCACACAATGACGTGATCGCCATGCAGGTCTACGACCCCCTGGCGCTGAACCTGCCGAAAAATGGTCGGCTGTTGATCACTCAGGGACAGCTGCAGGTGGAGCTGGCCGTGGAGCGTCGTCAGGTGCACCAGCCATTGGGCGATTTTCTCAGCGGCCGGCTCAAGGACGTTGCCACGTTGCTGCGACGCAGTCAGGTGCCGTTGATGATGTTCAGCACCGCCACGCCAGCCCATGAACAGCTTCGGGCCGAGTTGGGCAAGCGGGCGGGAGCACAGCGATGAACCCGAACATCCCGAGCATCGAACAGCTCAAGGAGATGGCGCTACCGGCGCCCGTCAGTTATGCACCGCAGACCTGGGGCTGGTGGCTGCTGCTCGGTTTGCTGGTGATGACGTCGATGATCGTCGCCGCCCGACGCTATTGGCAGTGGCGGCGTGATCGCTACCGGCGCGAAGCGCTGGCAAGGCTGGCGCAGTTGCAGCAGCGCAGCGGTGACCTGAATGCGTTGCGCGAACTTCCAGAACTCCTGAAGCGGGTCGCTATCTCGATGCCAGCCAAGCCCCCTGTGGGAGCGAGCCTGCTCGCGAAGGCGGCTCGACATTCAACAAAGGAGGTGACTGACACTCTGCTTTCGCGAGCTGGCTCGCTCCCACAGGCTACCGCGCTGGGCGGGAAGGACTGGCAAGATTTTCTGCAAGCGCACACCGAACACCCGTTACCCAACGACTTCAGCCAGCAGTTGGCACTGCTGGCCTACGCCCCGGACGAAACGCTGCAAGCCCTGCCCAACGAACACCGCCAGCACCTGTTCCAGACCTGCAAACACTGGGTGGAGCATCACCATGTGGCAGTTTGATTACCCCTGGCTGTTACTGCTGCTGCCGTTGCCATGGCTCGGTTATCGCTACCTGCCCGACTATCGCGAGGCCCGCAGTGCGGTGCGCGTGCCGTTTTTCGGGGCGATGAGCCGCGCCGTCGGTCAGGCACCGAGCCAGGCTGGTGCCGGCAGCAACCATTGGCAATTGTGGTTGAGCCTGCTGGTCTGGGCGCTGTTGCTGCTGGCGGCTGCGCGACCTGTGTACGTGGAAAAACCCATTGAACGCCAGCAACCGGTGCGTGACCTGTTGCTGGCCATTGACCTGTCCCAGTCCATGGAAACCACCGACTTCACTGACGCCAGTGGCCAGAAGATCAATCGCCTGGCGGCGGTCAAGCAGGTGGTCCACGGCTTTATCGACAAGCGCAAGGACGATCGCCTGGGCCTGATCGTGTTCGGCAGCGGCGCCTATCCGCAGGCGCCGTTGACCCTCGACCATGCCAGCTTGGCGCTGTTGCTGGACGACACCGGCATCGGCATGGCCGGGCCCAACACGGCGATTGGCGATGCCATCGGTTTGAGCCTGAAGCTGCTCGAGCAGGCTCACGAACAAGAGAAAGTGGTGATACTGCTCACCGACGGCAACGACACCAGTAGCGCAATCACACCGGATCACGCGGCGGCCATGGCGGCGGCCAAGGGTGTGGTGATTCACACTATCGGCATTGGCGACCCGGAGGCCTCCGGCGAAGCCAGGGTCAATCTGCAGAGCCTGCAACAGATCGCCGAGGCCACCGGCGGCAGGTTCTTCCGTGCCGAAGACCGCACGGCACTGGATCAGGTCTACAACACCCTCGATGCACTCACCCCGCATCAAGTGAACACCCTCAGCCATCAGCCCGAACGGGATCTGTTCTGGTGGCCGCTGGGCGCGGCGCTTGTCGTGCTTGTGCTCTACCACCTGTGCGCCCTGCTGCGCCCTCGCCTGTCCCTCGCACGCCAGCGGCAGGAGGTTTGAAATGGAGATCAACCTCAGCGACTTTCATTTCCTGCGCCCGCTCTGGCTATTGCTGCTGCCCTTCGCCACCCTGCTGCCATTGATCTGGCGCCGCAGCCGCGACCTGCAACGGCGGTTGCGCAGCAATATCGCCGGGCACTTGTTGCCGCACCTGCTGGTGACCCCACAAGACCCGCATTGGCTGCGCCCGGTGCATCTGGTTTGCGCGCTGTTGCTGCTTGGCGCACTGGCCGCCGCCGGGCCGACCTGGGAACAGGATCGACCGGACTTTCTGGAAAACCGCGCACCACTGATCATTGCCGTTGATTTGTCGCCTTCGATGGACGCCACGGATGTCCAACCCAGTCGACTGGAAGCGGCCAAACACAAATTGCATGACCTGATCCAGCGCCGCAGCGGTGCGCGCAATGGGCTGATTGCCTACGCCGGCAGTGCCCATCTGGTGCTGCCGCCCACCGACGATCCGGCGTTGCTCGACACCTTCATCCAGGCCCTGGGCACCGACTTGATCGGCAAGCCGGGGAAAGATGTCGGAGCGGTCATCGATCAGGCCAAACGCATGCTTGCCGCTGAAAAATCCCCCGGCAGCCTGTTGCTGATCACCGACGGCGCCGATACCACGACACTCGCCGGCCTGGAACAGCGACTGGCCGACAGCAACCTGCAAGTGCTGATCCTGGCAGTCGGCAGCGAGGACGGCGGCATCATCCGCGATGCCAGCGGCCAGCCGCGCACCGACAGCAACGGCCGTCCGGCATTGGGCAGTTTTGATCCGGCCGCGCTCAAACAGCTTGGGTCAACGCTGGACGCCCCCCTGGGCAGCCTGACGCTCAATGACGACGACCTCGATTGGGTCGAACTGCACGCTCAACAGCATTTTCAGACGACCAGCGACGAACAGCGCGAATTGCACTGGAAAGACGCCGGCTACTGGCTGTGCTGGCCGCTGTTGCTGCTCGCATTTTTCAGCGTGCGCAAGGGCTGGAGCCTGAACTGGATGGGCGCTTTACTGCTCGCGGTGGGCCTTGGATTGCAACCGGCACCGGCCCGAGCCAATGCGCTGACCGATGCCTTTTTCACCCCGGACCAGCAAGGCCGCTGGGCCTTCGAGCATGGGCACTTCCCGCAGGCCGCCGCGCATTTTGCCGACCCTTACTGGAAAGGCATCGCCGCCTACAACGCTGCCGATTTCGACCTGGCGCTGGCCAGCTTCGCGAGGCTGCAAACGCCCGAGGCGTATTTCTATCTGGGCAACATCTACGTGCGCCGCTTCAAGTTCGACCAGGCCATCGCCGCCTACACCCAGGCGCTGAAGCTGCAACCGCAGTTCCCTGAAGCCACAGCCAACCTGGCCCTGGCCATCGCCTTGCAGAAAGACACCGAAAGCGCCGAACAGAACGCCCCGGAAACCAAGCCCGACGACATCAAGATGGACAAGGCACCGGGCAAGGGCCAGAGCAAAGCGCTGCAGACCGAACAGGCAGCGTCGGATGAACAGTGGTTGCAGAACCTGAGCACATCGCCGGCGAAATTCCTCAAGCAGAAGTTCAGTTTGCAGGATCGGGCGGGAGGTCAACCATGATCAGCCTGACAGACCGCGTCACGGCCTTCGCGAGCAAGCCCGCTCCCACAGTTGAACTGTGTACATCCTGTGGGAGCGGGCTTGCTCGCGAAGACGCCAGATCAATCACCACAAAGCTCGGCACTCTGCTCCTTGTTTTAATCTCCACCTGCACCCTCGCCGCCGAACCCGAGCTGCGAGTCCAGGTCACCCTGCAACCCGCCGGCCAGGTCATGGTCGGCAGCCTTGTCGAGCTGCAACTCGACGTCCTCACCGACACCTGGTTCACCAGCGCCCCCACCCTGCCCGACCTCAAATTGTCGGGCGCGCTGGTGATGCCACCGGACGGCCATGCCGAACACCTGAACCAGACCCTCGACGGCAAATCCTTCAGCGGCATGCGCTACAGCTATCTCATCACCCCGAATGCAGCGCAGGCGTTCGACATCCCGGCCCTGACCGTTCGCGCCACGCCCGGCCAAGCCAGCAGCGAACTCAGCGGGCAAAGCCTGCCCGTACATTTTGTCGTGACGCAACCGCCGGGGTTCCAGCCCGGTGAACCGGTGCTCGTCGCCCAGGGGCTGCGTTTCACCCAGAAAGTCACCAACTCTGCGACACCGCTGAAAGTCGGCGACAGCCTCACCCGCCAACTGACCCTGCAAGCCGACGGCGCCCTGGCCATGTCATTGCCAACACCAGCACTGGGCGACGTCAGCGGCCTGAGCCGTTACCTGAAAAACCCGCAGGTCAGCACGCTGGACGATGGTCGCGGCCACTTTACCGGCGGCCAGCGTATCGACACGGTCACCTACCGCATCGACGCACAGGGCCATCACACCCTGCCGGCTATCGAGCTGAAATGGTGGGACGCGGGCAGTCAACAGACACGTACCGCTCAAGTGCCCGCCGTGGATTTCGACGCCGTGGCCAACAGCACTTATCAGCCGGTATTTTCCATCAGCGAAGACCTGAAAAAGCTCGGTCAGCAAAGCCGCCTGCACCTTTCGCGATACGGGTTTGGCCTGGCGACCCTGTTACTGGGCTCGGTGCTGCTGGTGTGGTTTGCCCGCCCGTTCGTCCATCGCGCCTACTTGAGCTGGCAGGCCCGACGCCAGGCAAAACGCGCCGCCTGGCTGCAATCGGCTGACTATGCCTGGCAGCAGATCCCGCCCCAGCTCGAAGGCCAGCCACCGCAGCTGAGCGCTCTGTACCTGTGGACCCGGCGCAGTCGCAAAGGCCTGCAACTGACCGGCCTCGGCACGCGCCTGCAAGCACTGTTACGCGCTTGTTACGGCCGTGAGCCAAGCAAAGACCAGGCATTGCTACAACTCAGGCAATCCTTGACTACGCTGCATAGTCAGGTCGAACACAACAGAGAATCAGTCGCTCCCACGCTACGCCCCTTGAACCCCGTTCACGAGAAGGATTTCCCATGACGAGCCCGATATCGATGCGTCAACACCACGGGTTGAAACTATTGCTGACCCTGGTCCTGAGCCTGCCGCTGTTGGCCCAGGCCGCCGAGCCGCTGCCATCGTGGAATGAGGGGCCGTCGAAAAAGAACATCATCGAGTTCGTCCAGGCCGTGACCGATCAAGGCAGCAAGGACTTCGTCAAACCCGAAGACCGCATCGCCGTGTTCGACAACGACGGCACCTTGTGGAGCGAGCAGCCGATGTACTTCGAGTTGCTGTTCTCCCTCGATGAGGTCAAGCGCAACCAGGCGCAGCACCCGGAATGGAAAACCACCCAGCCGTTCCAGGCCGTGCTGGAAAACGATCACAAGGCACTGGCCGCCACCGGCATGGACGGCCTCCTGAAGATCTTCGCCGCCACCCATACCGGCATGACCACCGAAGCCTTCGACGACTACGCCAAAACCTGGCTGGCCCAGGCCCGCCATCCGAAAACCGGCAAGCCCTACACCGAAATGATCTTCCAGCCGATGCTGGAAATGCTCGATTACCTGCGCAGCCAGGACTTCAAGACCTACATCGTTTCCGGCGGTGAAACCGGGTTCATGCGCGCCTTCGCCGAGAAGGTCTACGGCGTTCCGCCCGAGCAGGTCATCGGCACGACGTTTGTCACCTCTTTTGAATACAAGGATGGCAAGGCGTCGATCATCCGTACGCCAAAACTGGCGCACAACGATGACGGGCCGGGCAAGCCGGTCAGCATTGAAGCGGTGATCGGGCGTCGGCCGATCCTGGCCTTCGGCAACTCTGACGGCGACCTGCAAATGCTGCAGTGGACAGCCGCAGGGGCGGGCAAGCGATTCATGGGCCTGGTGCATCACACCGACGCCAAACGCGAATGGGCCTATGACCGCCAGTCACAGATCGGCCGCCTGGACAAGGCCCTGGATGAAGCGAACAAGCGTGGCTGGACCGTCGTGGACATGGCTGCCGAGTGGCGCCGGATCTACCCCTTCGATGCAACCACCACCGAGCAAGTGCAGTAAAAAGCGTTAGGCAGGACAGCAACGAACGATTGTCGCAGCACGCGACGCAAGCGAGCAAAAGGAGCAAGTCATATGACTGGCATACGCAAATGGTTACCGAAGGCGGCATTGCTGGCGGCTTCGGTGATGGCGTTTTCGGCGACTGCCGGGGCCGCCGATAAACCCAACATCCTTGTTATCTTCGGCGACGACATCGGCCAGACCAACATCAGCGCCTACTCTTTCGGCGTGGTCGGCTACAAGACCCCCAACATCGACCGCATCGCCAAAGAAGGCATGATGTTCACCGATTACTACGCGGAGAACAGTTGCACGGCGGGGCGCTCGACCTTCATTACCGGCCAGTCCGCATTGCGCACCGGCCTGTCCAAAGTCGGCATGCCGGGCGTACCGGTGGGCTTGCAGGCCAGGGACGTGACCATTGCCCAGGCGCTCAAGGCCAAGGGCTACGCAACGGGTCAATTCGGCAAGAACCACTTGGGCGACAAGGACGAATACCTGCCCACCAACCACGGCTTTGACGAATTTTTCGGCAACCTCTACCACCTCAATGCCGAGGAAGAGCCGGAGCGTCCGTATTGGCCCAAGGATGACCCCGCATTTCTCAAGGCGGCCACTCCCCGCGGCGTGATCCACAGTTTTGCCGACGGCAAGATCGAAGACACCGGTGCGTTGACCAAAAAACGCATGGAAACCATCGACGACGAAACCACGGCGGCCGCCCAGGCATTCATCGAGAAACAGGCCAAGGCGGACAAACCGTTCTTCGTCTGGATGAACACCACCCGCATGCATGCCTTCACTCATATACGTGAATCCATGCAAGGCCAGAGTGGCATGCCCGGCAACGACTATGCCGACGGCATGCTTGAGCATGACGGCGACGTGGGCAAGTTGCTCAAGACACTCGATGACCTGAAGATCACCGACAACACCATCGTGGTCTACACCACCGACAACGGCCCGAACCAATGGTCCTGGCCGGATGCGGCGACCACGCCGTTCCGCAACGAGAAGAACTCGAACTGGGAAGGGGCTTTCCGGGTACCGGCGATGATCCGCTGGCCAGGACATGTCAAACCTGGCGAAGTGTCTAACCAGATGTTCTCCGGGCTGGACTGGTTCCCGACCCTGTTGGCAGCTGTCGGCGATACCGATATCAAGGATCGCCTGCTCAAGGGGGCCGACGTTGGCGGGAAGAACTTCAAGGTGCACCTGGACGGTTACAACCAGCTGGACTACCTGACTGGCAAGGCCGACAAGAGTGCGCGTAACGAGTTCTATTATTTCAGCGATGATGGTCAGCTGGTGAATATGCGGATGGGCGACTGGAAGATCGTCTATTGCGAGCAGCGTGCACCAGGCGGTCTGAAGGTGTGGAGCGAACCCTTTACCTGCCTGCGTGTACCCAAGCTCTTCAACCTGAGAATGGACCCGTACGAGCGTGCCGACGTCGTGTCTGACCAATACTATGATTGGCTGACCAAGAATGACTACTTGCTGATGCAAGCCACCCAAAAGGCCGCGGGCTTCTTGCAAACCTTCGTCGATTACCCGCCTAGCCAACGTCCGGCGAGCTTCAGCATCGACCAGATACAAAGTGAGGTTGACAAGAAAATCGAGGAAAAAATGAAAACCGCCAAGTAAGACCGCTTGACCGCCGCTCGCCCTCGTCGGCGAGCGGCCCTTTTTTTGACTTGAGACCGCATCGGCCTCAATCGCGGGCAAGCCCGCTCCCACAGTAAGTGTTGATGCGCCACAAATCCCTGTGGGAGCGGGCTTGCCCGCGATGAGGCCAGTGCAGTCACACATGTTTTCGAACCGGAACAAGGCAATCCGCAATGACCTCACGTGTCGCCAGCAAGTCGTCGGCCATACCTGTCCACCACGTCGCCTCCCCGGCGCTGTTGATCCCCGCCCTGCTGCTGTTCGTCTCCGGTGCCGCGGCGCTGGTGTACCAGGTGCTGTGGATCAAGCAGTTGTCTCTGGTAGTGGGCGTCGAGGTGTACGCCATCACGACCGGTATCAGCGCGTTTTTTGCCGGGCTGGCCCTGGGCGGGTTGCTCTTCGGTCGCTGGGCGGACCGCTTGCAACAGCCGGTGCTGCTGTACGCCGGGCTGGAAGTGTTGGTGGCGGTGCTGGGGGTTGGCGCGACTTTCGCCATGAGCCTGGCGGCCGGCCCGTTTGCCTGGCTGGAACAACAGATCGGCCTGCTGGCCTGGGTGTTGCCATTCACCCTGGTCGGCGTTCCGGCGCTGCTGATGGGCGGCACCTTGCCAGTGCTGGTTCGCTCCCTGGCCTCTGATCCGCAACACCTGGGCAAGGCCGGAGGACAGCTGTACGCCGCGAACACTGCCGGGGCCATCGCCGGCACCCTGCTCGCCGGGTTCGTGCTGATTGCCACTTTCGGTGTGCGCGGCAGTGCCCTGGCCGCCGCCATGCTCAACCTGCTGGCCGCCGCTGGCGCCCTGTGGTTCCAGCGCCGTCGTTCGCCTGCGGGCGATGCACCGGTCAAGCACCATGCCGACAAAGCACCGGATCGCCTGGCGCTGTGGCTGTATTCGATTGCCGGTGGCGTGGCCCTCGGTTACGAAGTGGTCTGGTCGCAATCGATCGTACAGTTCATGAGCACCCGCACCTATGCCTTCGCCGTGGTGCTGGCGACCTATCTGACCGGGCTGTTTCTCGGCAGCGCCCTGCTCGCCCGTCGGGTCGATCGCCTGCGCGATCCCTGGGGTGTGTTCGGTTTGCTGATTGCCGGTGCCGGCTTGATCGCCCTGCTGGAAATCGCTGTGCTCGGGCGCTGGCTGGTGTTTGCCCAGAGCGTGGTTGAAGCATGGGTACTGTCGCTGGGTTCCAGTGAGTTGCTCGGCATGAGTGCACGCTTCGCCGTGGCAGCGTTGAGCATCGTGTTTGTGCCGACCCTGTTGCTTGGCGCAGCGTTTCCCGTGGCCCTGCGCTTGTGCGTCGGTCGTGACCATGTGGGGCGCAATGTCGGTGAAGTCGTGGCGTTCAATACCCTGGGCGGGATCATTGGCGTGATGCTCTGCGGCTTCGTGCTCATCCCGCTGCTGGGGCTGGTGCGTACGTTGGGGCTGCTGGCGATCATCGCTGCCGGAATTGGCTACCTGGCGGTGCGCAAGGGCCATGGGGTCAAGAAAGGACGCCGTCAAGGCGTCATCGCGGTCGGCCTGTTGTCGGTGGCCGTGGCACTGCTGACGCCGCTGGACAAACTGGCCAGCCTGCTGCCCGGCGCGCGCAACGGCACCCTGGCCTTCTACGAGGAAGGACGTGGCGGCACCGTCGCCGTGGTCACCCAAGGCAAGGGGCAGAAGGCATTCCAGCGCTTGTACATTCAGGGCGTATCGAATACCGGCGATGCCATGCCTTCGCTGCGTTACATGCGGATTCAGGCGCTCCTGCCGCTGTTGATACACAACGGTGAACCGCGCTCGGCGCTGGTGATCGGTTTTGGCACCGGCATCACGGCCGGCGCCCTGACCCGCTATCCGGGCCTGGAGCATCGCGTGGTCGCCGAACTGCTGCCCTCGGTGGTCAAGGCCGCGCCGCTGTTCAAGGGCAACTTCAATGCCGCCACCGATCCCGGCGTAGACGTGCGCCTGCGCGACGGCCGCCAGGAACTGCTGCGCAACCCGCAACGCTACGACCTGATCACCCTCGAACCGCCGCCGCCCTCCGCCGCCGGCGTGGTCAACCTGTATTCCCGGGACTTCTACCAATTGGCGGCCAGTCGCTTGCAGAAACAGGGCCTGGTCGCCCAGTGGCTGCCACTACCTACGCAAAACATCGACGATTCGCGCTCGCTGGTGCGCAGTTTCCTCGATGCCTTCCCCTACGCCAGCGTGTGGACCAGCGAGTTCCACGAGATGCTGCTGGTGGGCTCGCTCGAACCGATCGAACTGGACGCGGCAAAAATCAGCCAACGCTTCCAGCAGGACACGGTTCGCAGCACCTTGCAGGATGTCGGCGTTGGCTCGGCCGCAGCGCTGCTCGCGACCTGGGTAACCGATCGCAACGGCCTGGAACGCTTCGCCGCAGACGCACAACCGGTGACCGACGATCAACCGCGCATCGAATACGCACCCTGGGTGCGGGCCAGGGAGATCACCCGGGTACTGCCGGCGCTGCTGGACTTGCACATCGCCCCGCCGCTGGTGAATGCCGACCCCGCGTTCATCGAAAGGATGAACACGCACCAGCAACGCCTGATGCAGTTCTACCGGGCGAGCCTGCATGCCTATGATGGCGACCGTGAGGCCTGGGCCAGGGACATGCGTGAGGTCATGCGCGGGGATGGCGGGAATCCGTACTTCCGGTGGTTTGGCGGGGAATGATTTGACGCCATCGCGGGCAAGTCGGATCGCCGCACCGCCGCTCCCACAGGGTTTGTGTAGAGCCCAAATGTTGTGATCGACACCGAACCTGTGGGAGCGGCGGTGCGGCGATCCGACTTGCCCGCGAAGGGGTCATCAGCTTCGAAACAATGCCATTTGACACACACCCGCCATCCGGCAAAGCTGCATCGAGCTTCAACGCGCGCCGCAAGGCAATCGCACATGGACCATGGAAGTCGTAATGCCGAACCATAAAAACAAAGCTGCAAGCCCAGACCCTGATTCGCAACCGACCCTGATCAACCGTTATCTGTTCCCCGTCACCATCGGCATCCTGCTGCTGGCGGTCGTGGGCATCGGCTGGTTTTTGTTCAGCAGCAAGCCAGCCCCCGTGCCCTACGCGCCGGCGACTGCACCCGTCGTTCAACCGGCCAAACCACAACCCCAACCGGTTGCCATGGCACCGGCGGAAATGGTCGACGAGCAACAGTGCCAGGGCTGCCACAGTGCGCAGGTCAAGGACTGGCAAGGCTCCCATCACCAATTGGCGATGCAGGAGGCCAACGCCGAAACAATGCTGGGCGACTTCAACAACGTCACCTTCAAGGCGGAAAACGAAACCACCCGTTTCTCGCGCAAGGACGACGGCTTCTGGGTCAACACCCCCGGCATCGACGGTAAAAACGCGGATTTCAAAGTCGCCTACACCTTTGGCATCGCCCCCTTGCAGCAATACCTGATCGAAATAGGCGATGGTCGCTTGCAAGCCCTGGGCGTGGCCTGGGATACCGAGAAGCAGCGCTGGTTTCACCTCTATCCGGGCCAGGGCGTGACCTTCAAGGACCCGCTGCACTGGAGCAAACCGAGCCAGAACGCCAACTTCATGTGCGTCGAATGCCATACCACCGGCTACAAGCGCAATTTCGACGCGACGAAAAACACCTTCGACAGTCAATGGAACAGCCTCGGCGTCGGTTGCCAGGCCTGCCACGGTCCGGCCTCCAACCACCTGGAATGGACAGCGAAGAAAGGCGATCTGGTCCATGCCGGATTTGCCGTCGATCTCAAGGACAAGAACGCCACCGTCGAAATCGAAACCTGTGCCCGCTGCCACTCGCGCCGCGCGCCGCTGGGGGACGGATTCACCGTCGGCAAACGCCTGATGGATGACTACCTGCCAAGCACCCTGACCCGTGAGTTGTACGCGCTGGACGGCAAGATCAAGGACGAGGTGTTCGAGCACGGTTCCTTCGCCCAGAGCAAAATGTTCGACAAGGGTGTGCGCTGCAGCAACTGCCACAACCCCCATAGCACAGCGTTGAAGGCACCTGGCAACGGCGTTTGCCTGCAATGCCACAACACCGCCGGCAAGACGACGGTGGAAGGCGTCGACGGCAAGGGCCTGCAAGCGAAGAACTACGATTCCGTCGAACACACCCGCCACACCATGGGCCAACCGGGTTCGCAGTGCGTGGATTGCCACATGCCCGGCAAGTTCTACATGGGCAACGACTTTCGGCATGACCACAGTTTCAGCATTCCCAACCCCGAGCGGGCGAAAAAACTCGGCACGCCTGATGCCTGCCTGACCTGCCATCAGGGCAAGACGGGCGACAAGGTCACCGAGCAGTTCAAGCTGTGGAACACCGCCAACGCCAGCGCCGTTCAAGCTCCTCGCTACGACGAAAACCTGTGGCTGATTCGCACCGGTCAAGCCGGTGCGGCGCAGGCGTTGTTCGAGCAACTGCAACGCAGCAACCTGCCGGCGATCCAGCGCGCGACACTGCTCGGCGAATTGTCGCTGTATCCGAGCGAACAGGCATTGAAACTGGCCACCAGGGACCTGAACAACCCGGCGCCTCAAGTACGCGAGAGCGCCATACGCGCGCTCAGCGCATTCCTGCCGCCAGGGGAACGCGCGCCGCTGCTGACACCATTGTTGAGCGACCCGGTGAAAGCCGTGCGCATTGCCGCCGCCCGGGACCTGCTCAGTGTGGCGCGCAACGGCCTGGGCACGGCCCAGGACAGCTGGAATGCCGCCATCACCGAATACGAGACCGTACAGAAAAACCTGCTCGAACGCGCCGAAGCCAACCTCAATCTGGCGATGCTGTACCAGGCCAGCGGCCGCAATGCAGAAGTCGAAGGATTGCTACGCACAGCCCTGCAACGCGATCCGGATTTCCTCCCGGCGCTGGTCACCCTGGTGCAATGGCTGGAGGCCAACGGACGCAGCCAGGAAGGCCACGCCCTGCTGGCGCAAAGCCTCAAGGACCACCCCGGTTCAGGCCTGCTGCAACACACCCAGGGCCTGGCATTGATTCGTGCGGGCCAGGCCGCGCAAGCCATGCCATACCTGCGCAAGGCCGCGCAACTGGAACCGCAGAGCGGGCAGTTCGGCTATGTACTGGCGGTGGCCCTGCATGACAGCGGCAAGATTGACCAAGCGTGCGCAGAACTGGAACGGCTGTTGATAGAGCAACCGGCCAACCGCAATGCACGGCTGTCGCTGATCCAGTACTACCTCGACAGCGGCCAGGAACCCAAGGCGCAAGTGCTGTTGCAGGGCTGGAAGAAAATGAACATGGGGGACCCGGCGCTGAAGTGACGGGAGATTGCTGCAGGAACGAGCTTGCTCTCGATGAGGGACTGATCTTCAACATCCATGGTGACTGACAGCTATCGCGAGCAAACTCGTTCCCGCGGGGTTCGGGTTATCCGCGCTCCCGAGGAATCAGGCTCTGCAACTGCTGCGCCAGAAAATCCCCATCGAAGACAAAGGTGTCCGGATCCTTCAAGCCGTTGGTCTTGCGCCACTGCCAGGCATTGGACGGTGGCAGGCACACCAGCGAAACACTGCCATAGCGCGCAGCCGTAAAGCCCATCACGGCCACCGAGATCTGCCCGCCGGGCCCCATCACATCCGGCACGAACTCCACCGGTTTGCCGACAATCACAATGGACAGCTTCTCGGTCTTGAATGTCGATGTCTCGACAGGCAGGCTAGGGCCCGAGGCGACATACGCCTCGCGGCTCACCTCCAGCAGGTTCGGCGCCTGCACCGGTTCCAGCCACTGCTGGATCTGATCGAACAGGTCAGCAATGCGCGTCGCCCATTCAGCCGATTGCGACTCGAACACTTGCTTCTTGTGGGCTTCGCTTTCTGCATAGTGGCGAAGCATTTCGCCCAGTTGCCGTACGTCATCCATTGTGGTGTTCCTTTGATTGCAGCGGTACTACGGACATTGAGCATGGCAGATGCGTGATGCCGGTGTACGACTAGCAGCCGGGAGGTACGACGGGGGGTTTACGCAATGGCCTGTTCGCGGGCACTGTGGTCACCCGTCTGCCCTGAACAGGAGCACAGCATGCGCATCATCGGCCTAATCGGCGGCATGAGCTGGGAATCCAGCGCCGAGTATTACCGCCTGATCAACCAGCAGGTTCGCGACCGCCTCGGGCCGTTGCGTTCAGCGAAATTGCTCATGTACAGCGTCGACTTCGGCCCTGTCGAACAGGCCCAGCACGCCGGTCGCTGGGACGATGCGGCGCTGATCCTGGTGGATGCCGCGCAGCGCTTGCAGGCAGGCGGAGCCGATTGCGTGGTGTTGTGCACCAACACCATGCACAAGGTCGCCGGGCAGATTCAGGCCGCCATCGACATCCCCTTCCTGCACATCGCCGATCCGGCCGCAAAGGCAGCGGTCGAGGCCGATGCATTGAAGGTGGGTTTGCTGGGCACCGCGTTCACCATGGAACAGGACTTCCTCAAGGAACGCCTCGAGGCCCGGGGCTTGACCGTACTGGTGCCAGAAGCCGGCGAACGTCAGGCCGTGCACCGGATCATCTACGACGAGCTGTGCGTCGGCGTCATCAGCGAAGCCTCACGCCGGGTGTATCAACAGGTCATCGCGTCGCTGGAGCAACGTGGTGCCCAGGCGATCATCCTCGGCTGCACGGAGATCGGCATGCTGATCAAGCCCGAACACAGCCCCCTGCCCTTGCTTGACACCACCGAACTGCATGCGCAGGCGGCGGTGGCGTTCGCCTTGGGCGAGTGACTCAACCGGCCTTGGGCGGGCGACGCAGGCGCGCCATGCTCAAGGTGTCCACCAGCACGCCGTCGCGTACGGCGTAATCACGGAACAGGCCCTCGGTTTCGAAGCCGAACTTGCGATACAACGCAATGGCCGCTTCGTTGTCGGCATACACCGAAAGCTCGATGCGCTGCAGATTCATCCAGTTGTCGGCGATATCCAGCGCCGTCGCGAGCAGCTTCGAGCCCACGCCCTTGCCCTGCCACGCCACCGCAACGCCCATGCCGAAACTGCCGGCATGGCTGCGACGAATGCGTGAGAACTGCTCCAGGCCGATGTTGCCGATGACCGTGCCCTGATGCAGGGCCACTACTTTCACCAGGCGCTCGTTATCCAGCGCCAGGCGACTGCGCCAGAGTTCACTGGACTGAAACGGCATCTGCAGGGTCTGCCGGGCAATCTGCGGGTCGTTGTACAGCGCCGTGATGCCTTCGATGTGGGACTCATTGAAGCGTTCGAACGTGAAGACAGGTTCAGTGGCTGGCATGGGTGAATCATCCTTGAAGCAGACATGGCCGTTCACTCTATAACGCTACCTTCCGGTGTGGCGAGTACCAATGTGGGAGCGACGGTGCGGCGATCCCATAGTTGGATCTCGCTCAGCTTTCGAACCACTCCCGGCGCCCGCTGAAGGCGTTTTCAATCAACTCGACAAGCATCCGTACCTGTGTGTCGCCCTCGGACCGGGCGTTGACCGCCATCCACACCTGACGCTGCATCGGCTGGCCAAACAGGCCTGGCAAGGCAATCAGCCCGCGATCGAAGTGGCTCATGTAGTGCGGCAGCAGGCCGATGCACGCACTGCTGCGAATCATCTCCCGCATCAGCTCGTAGGAATGCAGCTGCACCGCACCGGCCAGGCGCTGATCGACCAGTGCATTCCACGGCCGAAAGCTTTCAACCTGGCAGTCCTGCTGCCATTGCACCAGGAGAAAATCGGCCAGGTCCTCCAGGCACTCCGGCCTGGAAGCAACCCGCGAGTAGCGTTTGGCAATGTGCGGCAGGTAATCCAGTTGCGCCAGAAGCCGTGGTTCAGTGATGGCAAAGCTCGGCCCCGGTAACGGCGATCCGCCCTCGCCCAGCCACACCACCACGTCGGCACTGACCGCTTGCAATGACAATTCGCTGTCGAGCGTGATGATGTCCAGCCGCACGCTGGCATTGCGTCGCAACAGGGCCACCAGGTCACGCCCGAGAATGTCATGCAGGATCGAATCCGCCACGGCCAGCCGAATCAACGGCTGCTCGATCACCGGCAACTCGCGCTCATGGGCCAGGGCGAGCAATTGTGCGTGCAAGCGCAAGCCATCACGGCTGAGGCTCAAGCCATTGTCTGAAAGATTGAACAGTGAACACTGGAGTTGCGTCTCCAGCAGCACCAGTTGCCTGCGCAGGCGGGTGGCCTTGATATTGAGGCTGCGGGCAGCCTGCATGAAGCAACCGCAACGGGCACTGACGATAAAACACTGCGCCAGCTCAGGGTCGACAGCCGCTGCCAACTGGCGCCAGGACGTGGTTTTATCAATGACTGCACGATACTCGGCAGCCTCCTGGTGGGCGCTGGTTTCCATGAATGACATCGAGGACTCCCTGTCGATCTGACACTGACAGCTCTATCCTGCGGATCGTTCATGAACCTGCTGTGACAAGGACTCAGGCGCTGGGTGTCTGGCGAAAGCTCACTGCCAGGCGATTCCAGCTGTTGATGGTGGTGACGGCGATCGTCAGGTCGACCATTTCGCCTTCATTGAACTGCTCCCGGGCCTGGGCGTAGACATCGTCCGGCACGTGGCTTTCGCAGAGCAAGGTGACCGCCTCGGTCCAGGCCAGCGCGGCTCTTTCCCGCGGATTGAAAAAATTGCTATTGCGCCAGACCACAATGGAATAAAGGCGCCGGTCGCTTTCGCCCAGGCGCCGTGCATCCACCGAGTGCATGTCGGTGCAGAACGCGCAGCCATTGAGCTGCGAAGCGCGGATCTTGATCAGGTGCAGCAGCGCCGGTTCGATGCTCAAACTGCTGGTCAGGGCCTCCATGGCGATCATGGCTTTCATCGCTTTGGGGGAAGCGCTGTAGTAATCCAGACGGGGGGTCATGGCGCGGCCTCAGGGATCGGACAGGTTTGTCCACGGTAGGGGTTGGCACAGCAACGTTACAGATCCAATTCAGCGAAAAATCCGTGGACCAACCAAAAGCACACCAATTGGCGGTTTTTGTGCCACGCAACTTCTGCGCGGCGGCTCATGCGGGTAATCTGGCGCACAGTCTTTGCCTCGTTCACCCAAGGAGCCGTGCCGGTATGGAACTACATGTTGTCATCAACGGCCGCAAGGATCTGGCGGGCCAGTTGTACAACCAACTGCGCAGCGCCATTGAATCCGGTCGTCTGGCAGCAGGGACACAGCTTCCACCGAGCCGCTTGCTGGCCGAACAGCTGGGCATTTCGCGCAAGACCATTTCCGATACCTACGCCCAACTGACCTACGAAAACTTCCTCACCGGGGTGATTGGCAAAGGCACCTACGTCAACGCCCGGGTGTCGAAAGTCGAGCGCAAGCAGAACCCTTCGGAGCTGGCCGGTTACGAGGTGATCGAATCCTGGCGCAACCTGCCGGTGTTCCTGCGTCACCCGACACTGGAAGGCTCGCTGCGCTACGACTTCATCGGCGGCGCCACCAGCAAGGGCCAGTTCCCCCAGGACGACTGGCGGCGCTGCACTTCCCACGCCTTGCGCCAGATCGCCGCGTCCAAGGGCTTCTACAGCCTGCCAGAGGGTTTACCGGCCCTGCGCAATGCCATCGCCCGGCATATCGCGTTCTCTCGCGGGGTCAACTGCCAGGACGAAGACGTGGTGGTGTGCAACGGTGCACAGCAAGCCCTGGACCTGATTTCCCGGGTGCTGACCCGCCCGGGCAGCATCGTCGCCATGGAAGATCCCGGTTATCCGCCGGCACGCCTGTTGTTCGGCACCCACGGTGCCACGGTGATCGGAGTGCCGGTAGACGCCGAGGGCATCCAGGTGGACAGGATTCCCCTTGGGACACGGCTGATCTACGTCACCCCTTCCCACCAGTTCCCGCTGGGCATGCCGATGAGCCAGGAGCGCCGCATTGCGCTGCTGGCCAGGGCCCATGAACTGGGCGCGATCATCATAGAGGACGACTACGACAGCGAATTCCGCTACGAAGGGCGCCCCACGGACTCGCTGCAAAGCATGGATGAGCGCGGGATTGTCGCCTACGTCGGGACTTTCTCGAAAACCCTGCTGCCGGAGCTGCGCCTGGGCTACGCAATCCTTCCGCCGGCCATTCTCGATGCAGTGGTGCGCGCCAAGCAGCTCACTGACCTGCACACCTCCACCCTGCCCCAATGGGCACTGGCCAAATTCATCGCCGAAGGCTGCCTGCTCAAGCACATCCGGCGCTGCCACACGATTTACGCCGGTCGACGCGAACGAATCCTGGCACGCATGGCCGATGATCTATCGCCATGGTTTGAAGCGGTTCCGACCATGGCCGGTTTTCACATGGTGGTGTTGTGCAAAGTGCCGATGGATATTCCATTGGTGATCGAACTGGCGAAAAAAGTCGAAGTCGGGCTCTATGCCATCGACAGCTTTTTCTATCAGCAAACCCCGCAGGCCGGGTTTTTCCTCGGTTTCGGCGCCATTGAAACCCTGGACATCGACATCGCCCTGGATCGTTTGCGGGATATTTTGCAACAAGTCGCCTGACAGATTGGTCTGCGGCTTTATCCGGCGATTGGCTATTGGTGGTCCCGGGGTGCAGGCCTATCCTGCATAGGCGTTATCTCTCAATGAGCAGGATACGTCCGGCCTGATTCAGGAGTGTGAGCAATGTTCAACAAAGCGATCAATACCGTAGAGGTGCAGGCCGTCGCCGGCCGCTCGGACGAACTGGGCAAGCAATTGCAAAAGATTGTCGAAACCCTGCGCGAACTGCCGGGGTGCGAGTCCTATATGGTCGACCGCTGCCCCGAGGACAGCAATCGCTGGACGGTCAGTGCCCACTGGCAGTCGGAAGCGGCCATGCAATCGCATTTCAACAATCCCCGGGCTCAGGGCTTCATCGACTTGATCGATTGCCAATTGGCCAGCGCCGTCGATTTCAACAGCTTCCCCATCCGTTAAGCCCCCCTCTGTAGGAGCGAGCCCGCTCGCGATGGTCGTCAACGATAACGCGCGCCTACTGAGAAAACGCGGCGTATCTGAATCCATCGCGAGCAAGCTCGCTCCTCCATTGGTAGCCCACCGAATGCCCCTTCCCCTGTAGGAGCGAGCTCGCTCGCGATGGTCGTCAACGATAACGCGCGCCTACTGATAAAACGCGGCGTATCTGAATCCATCGCGAGCAAGCTCGCTCCTACATTGGTAGCCCACCGAATACCCCTTCCCCTGTAGGAGCGAGCTCGCTCGCGATGGTCGTCAACGATAACGCGCGCCTACTGATAAAACGCGGCGTATCTGAATCCATCGCGAGCAAGCTCGCTCCTCCATTGGTAGCCCACCGAATGCCCCTTCCCCTGTAGGAGCGAGCTCGCTCGCGATGGTCGTGAACGATAACGTGTGCTTGCTGGGTGCACGCGGCGCCTTCGCGTCCATCGCGAGCGAGCTCGCTCCTACATTCATTGGTCACCTGGTCTTCGCGAATATTGGCTGTTTGTTTGTCACCCGCAGCGGACTAGATTTGTCCCTGACAACTCATCCAACGCAGGTAATGAACATGAACGTTTTGCGCTTCTGTGCCGCTCCCCTTGTTGCCCTGACCCTGACCGCTTCCGCTTCGGCATTTGCCCACGACCCTTCGGAAAAGGTCACGGTGCTGCAGGACCAGATGTTGAAAAACGTCCCGGGCAAAAAAGCCTTGATGATCGAAGTCGACTACAAGCCCGGCCAGTCGTCCATCGCTCACAAGCACGAGGGCACGGCCATGGCCTACGTTCTTTCGGGGGCAATCACCTCCCAGGTAAAAGGTGAAAAAGCGGTCACCTACAAGGCGGGTCAGTATTGGTACGAGCCTGCCGGCTCGGAGCACCTGGTCTCGAAAAACGCCAGCGCCACCAAGCCTGCCAGGCTGCTGGTGTTCATGGTGCTGTCGCCGGACGAGAAAGTGCTGATCCCATTGGAAAACTGATGGCTGAAGGTATATCCATAAATAAAAACGCCCGAATCATTGAATCGGGCGTTTTTATTTCTCGCGGCAATTAACCGCACACATTTAAACCCAATAAAACTATTGGCCACCCGACAACTACGGAAATTGGCTATTTCAATCGGGCATTCGAGGTTTAGTCTTTAGCAACTGCCGAACACTCCGGCAACTATAACTTCCCGACTCAAGTTGTTTCACTGGAGAAACACCATGAAACTTGCGCTTGCCAGTACCTTGACGATGACTGTCTTGATCACCGGTTGCTCGATTCCCACCGCGCCTTCATCCGTATCTTCATTGAATGGCCTCTTCACCGAACCCGTTGGCCGCAGCAGTGCCACGAGTGTTCCCAATGGCAGCCATGTCTCACTGGGGGTTGTCTACAGCCAGAACACCCAGGCCAACCGTGCCTACCTGCAGGATTACCGGGCCAATGCCGGCACCGGTTTCGGCCAGAGCCTGCTGGTTCAGCCGATTCACGATGCCTACGTCGCCACCTCTAAACCGGACCTGGCCGTGGATTGGGTCAAGGCCTCGCTGCAACGCCAGTTCGGCTCGGTCACGGTGTATCCGGACATGCAAAGCCTCAAGGCGGCCAGGCCGGATGTGGTCGCGATCGTCGACAGCCGAAGTCAATTGATCACATCACGCAGTTCAGACATCCAGGCCGATGTCAGTGCCGACTTTTATGACAGCCATTTCAATTACATCGGTACCGCACAAGGGCATGACGCCCGCGCACTCAGCCCGGTGTGGGCGGACTTTAAACGTAGCGAAGAGATAGTTGCCGACATTAACGAACAGCAGAATGTGCAAGTAAGGGCGCTACAGAAGTTTGACCAGTCGCTCAGTAATTTATTGACCAGCCCGACAAGTAATGTGTCGATGAACACTGAAAGAACTTCAGCCTTCAAGTAATTGTTGGTGCATATGCCCCCTTCGCGGGCAAGCCCGCTCCCACAGTGATTTGAGCCGTACACACCACTTATGTACACCCAATCAATTGTGGGAGCGGGCTTGCCCGCGATGGGGCCTGAACAGGCGACACAAAAACATCAGGCGAAAAAAAACCCCGCATCTCTCGATGCGGGGCTTTTTCATTCAACGCCTGATCAGGCAGCCGGTTCCAGCTCGGCGGCGGCAGCGGCAGGCACCACCGCTTGACCGCTCAACGCCAGGTCCAGCAGTTCGCGGTTGGCCACCGCGTACATGGCGTAGTCGGTGCCGCTGGCGGCACGGATTTCCACCAGCATGGCGCGCCAACGCTCGATCATGCCTTCGTGCTGCTCCATCCACAGTTCCAGGCGTGTTTCGACGTCCTGGGAGCCGTTGCCCTGTTGCAGGACCGAGATGGTGATCGCACGTTGCTGCCAGTCGACGTCATCACGGAACGCTTCACGGGCCAGGGCCTGCCAGTTGTTTTCAACCGGCAGGGCACTGATCTGTTGCAGGTACCAGGTGATATCCAGCGCACTGCCCACGGCGAAGTACGCCTTGGCCACGTCGGCAGGATCCTGGCCGGTCACATCGGAAGCCTCGATGATCGGCAGCAGCGTATACAGGTGCGTGGTGCCAGCCACCATGCGCGCCAGCAACTCTGGCACACCGGCTTCGACGTACGCCTGGTAACGGGTCTGCCAGGTTTCGCGGATCTCGCCACTGAGCAATTCGTCGAGCTTGAGGCCCAACGCCGCCAGATGCGGACCGAAGTGCGCAACGTCACGGGCAGCGTTCTGCTCGTTGCGACGGGCACGCAGGAACCAGCGTGTGGCGCGACGACCGAGGCGCATCAGCTCGTCCATCAGCTCCAGTTGCACGTCGGCGGAAACCTTGTAGTCGAGGTTTTCGATCTGACGGAACCAGTGCGGGAGGTGGAAAATGTCACGCACGATCACGTAGGCGCCAGCCACGTTCGCCGGGCTCATGCCGGTCGACTCTTTGAGTCGTTGAACGAAGGTGATGCCCATGTGGTTGACCAGATCGTTGGCGATCTGGGTGCTGACGATTTCGCGCTTCAGACGGTGACGACGCATCGCCGCGGAGAACTTGCTCACCAGGGTCGGCGGGAAAGCGGTTTCCATGTCGCGGGTCAGGTAGTCGTCGTCCGGCACCAGGGAGCCCAGCAACTGCTCCTTGAGGTCGATCTTGCTGTACGAGATCAGCACCGACAGCTCGGGACGCGTCAGGCCATGGCCTTCAGCGATACGCTCGTTGATCGCGTCTTCAGCCGGCAGGAACTCGATGGCACGATCCAGCTTGCCACGGCCTTCCAGGTCGTTCATCAGGCGCTTGTATTCGGCAATCCGCGGCAAGGCACGACGGGCTGCCAGGGACAGGGCCTGAGTCTGCTTGTAGTTGTTGCCCAACACCAGGCCACCGACTTCGTCGGTCATGCTCGCCAGCAACTCGTTGCGTTGCTTGGCGGTCATGTCGCCGGCCTGGACCACTTCGTTGAGCAGGATCTTGATGTTCACTTCGTGGTCGGAGCAGTCCACGCCACCGGCGTTGTCGATGAAGTCGGTGTTGGAACCGCCGCCATTGAGGCCGAACTCCACACGACCCAGTTGGGTCATGCCGAGGTTACCGCCCTCGCCCACCACTTTGCAGCGCAGTTCGTTGCCGTTCACGCGCAGTGCATCGTTGGCCTTGTCGCCGACATCGGCGTGGCTTTCGCTGCTGGCCTTGACGTAAGTACCGATACCGCCGTTCCACAGCAGATCCACCGGCGCCTTGAGCAAGGCGTTCAGCAGTTCGGTCGGGGTCAGCTTGTCAGCCTCGATGTCGAAGCGCTCTTGCATCTGCGGGGAAATCGCGATGCTCTTCGCGCTGCGCGAGAAGATGCCGCCGCCTTCGGACATGATGCTGGTGTCGTAGTCGGACCAGGCCGAACGCGGCAGGTCGAACATGCGTTGGCGCTCGGCGAAGCTCGATGCCGGATCCGGGTTCGGGTCGATGAAGATGTGCAGGTGGTTGAAAGCCGCAACCAGTTGCAGCTTGTCGGACATCAGCAAGCCGTTACCGAACACGTCACCGGCCATGTCGCCGACACCGACCACGGTGATGCTGTCTTCCTGGACGTTGATGCCGCGCTCGCGGAAGTGGCGCTGTACACCGACCCACGCGCCCTTGGCGGTGATGCCCATTTTCTTGTGGTCGTAACCGGCCGAACCGCCGGACGCGAACGCGTCACCCAGCCAGAAGCCGTAATCGATGGCGATGCCGTTGGCGATGTCGGAGAAGGTCGCGGTGCCTTTGTCGGCGGCCACTACCAGGTACGGGTCATCGTCGTCATGACGCACGACATTGGCCGGAGGCACCAGGGCGCCGTCTTTCAGGTTGTCGGTGATGTCCAGCAGGCCCGAGATGAAGATGCGGTAGCAGGCGATGCCCTCGGCCGCGATCTCGTCACGGCTGCCGCCCAGCGGCAGGCGACGCGGCAGGAAGCCGCCCTTGGCACCCACCGGCACGATGACCGAGTTCTTCACTTGCTGGGCTTTTACCAGGCCCAGGACTTCGGTACGGAAGTCTTCTTCACGGTCGGACCAGCGCAGGCCGCCACGCGCAACGTTGCCGAAGCGCAGGTGCACGCCTTCGACACGCGGCGAGTACACGAAGATTTCAAACTTCGGTACCGGCTTTGGCAGCTCGGGAATCAAGTGCGGGTTGAACTTGAAGCTGAAGTACGACTTGTTATGGCCGTTGGCGTCAGTCTGGTAGAAGTTGGTGCGCAGGGTGGCCTTGATCAGGTCCAGGTAGCGACGCAGGATGCGGTCTTCGTTGAGTACCTGTACGTCGTCCAGGGCACTGTGGATCGCCTGTTCCAGACGTTGCTGCTTGTCTTCCAGATCGTCGCCGGACAGCTTGCGCGCCAGGTAGAAGCGGGTCTTGAACAACCGCGTCAGTTCGCGGGCGATGTCGGTGTGGTTGTTCAGGGTGCTGGCGATGTAGCCCAGGTCGAAGCCCAGACGGATCTGCTTCATGTAGCGGGCGTAGGCACGCAGCAGCGCCACGTCGCGCCATGGCAGGCCGGCGGTCAGTACCAGGCGGTTGAACGCATCGTTCTCGGCTTCGCCACGCACGATGTGGACAAAGGCGTCCTGCAGGGTGTCGTTAAGCTGCTGGATGTCGAGTTCCAGGCCTTCGGCGGCGGTGAACGCGAAGTCGTGAATCCAGAACTCGCGGCCACTGTTGTGACGCAGGCGATACGGGAACTCACCCAGCACGCGCAGGCCAAGGTTTTCCAGGATCGGCAGGACATCGGACAGCGCCAGCGGCGTATCGGCGTGATACAGCTTGCAGTGCAGCATGCGCTGGCCGGAAACCTGGCCCAGCGGCTGGTAGAAGCTCATTACCAGCGGGTTTTTTTCGTTCAGGCTCAGCAGGTGCTGCATGTCGACCACAGCCGAGTGGGCTGCGAAACGTTCGCGGTAACCGGCCGGGAAGCCTTTCGGGAAGTCGGCCAGTACGTTGGTGCCGTGGGCTTCGCCGAAGCTTTCAACGGTCAGGGCAGCGTAATCGTCCTGCCAGCTGCGGCAGGCCTGCACCACTTCTTTTTCCAGCAGCAGCGGGTCGATGTCGAGGCGGTTTTTCGGGTCGACTCGCAGGATCAACTGCACGCGGGCCAGCACGGACTCGGAGAAGAAAGTCCAGAACTCGCAATCGGTCGCTTTCAGGCGATCCATCAGCACTTGCTGGATCTTCTGGCGTACTTCAGTGGAATAGATGTCACGCGGCACGTAGGCCAGGCAGTAGCAGAAACGGCCATACGGGTCTTTGCGCAGGAACACGCGAATCTTGTTGCGTTCCTGGATCTGCACGATCGACATCACGGTGCTGAACAGCTCGTCCACCGGGGTCTGGAACAGATCGTCGCGCGGCAGCACTTCAAGCACCTGCGCCAGTTCCTTGCCCAGGTGAGCCTTGGCCTGGAAGCCGGAACGGCGCTCGATTTCTTCGACCTTGCGGCGGATGTACGGGATCACCCGCACGCTCTCGCCATACACCGACGAGGTGTACAGGCCCATGAAACGGCATTCCTTGATGACCTTGCCGTTGGCGTCGATTTCGCGGATCGACACGTAGTCAGGGTAAGCCGGACGGTGTACACGGCTTGGGTGCGCGGCCTTGGCGAACGACAACAGGGTCGGTTCGCGCAGGTAGTTCACGGCGTAGTCTTCGATGCGCAGGTCATCGTAGGTCAGGCCGGCACGCAGCAGCTTGGTCAGGCCAAGGAAGGAGTCCTTGTCGTAGGCGATGTGGCCGCCATCGGCTTCGTCGCTGACCACGAACTCTTCGTAGCCGAGGAAGGTGAAGTGGTTGCCCACCAGCCATTCCAGGAAGCTCTTGATTTCGTTCTTCTCGTCGGCATCGACGGCGAACTGGCTGTTGTCCAGCTTGGTCAGGATGTCCTGGACCTTGGCCTTCATCGGCTCGAAATCGCCGACGGCAACGCGAACTTCACCGAGCACCTGCTCCAGCTCTTTGCTCAGGACATTGAGCTCGGCGGTGTTGGCGCAGCGGTCGATTTCCAGGTACATCAGCGACTCTTGCAGAATGTCGTCGCCCTGAGTGCCCTTCGGCAGGATTTCCAGCAACTCGCCCTTGCTGCCACGGCGCACGCTGAGCACAGTGGTTTGCAGGGTATGGATGCTGTAGCCACGGCGATTGAGCTCGGTACGCACCGAGTCCACCAGGAATGGCAGGTCGTGGTGCAGCACTTCGACCGCGGTGTGGGTCGACTGCCAGCCGTGGCGTTCGTAATCGGGGTTGAAGACGCGCACTTGCGGTTGCGCGTGATCGAAGCGCTCAAGCAGGCGCCATGCAGAAAGGGTGCAGCCAGCGAGGTCGGACAACCGACGCTGGGTCAGCTCGTCAAGGGAAATGATGCCGAAGAATTGTTCAGCGAACAGCGCCACTTGTGGCAGTGCCTGTTCACTGATGTGCTGCGCCAGTGCCGCTTGCAGTTGGTGCTGGAAGTCGGCTTTGCTGGCTGCGGTGAAGAACGCCATCTGTGGTACTCCGCTTGGGCTTGTTATTGATGAAAGCGTCGCGTGCAAAACCCCTCTTGGGGCTACCCGTCACCCTGCTCCTGATTCTCGGGCAGAGGAAACAGGGTGACAGGTGGGTGAAGCTGGACGGGACACTCAGGTCACATTCACCTTCCGTGAATGGGCATCTGCAAAAACGACTGGGCTGCGTGCAGCGCAATGCCTTTACGGGTGCTCATCCGTTGCGCAGCTTAACGAGTGCGGCAAGGCCCGTGCTTGCGGTGCTGCGACATATTCGGTCAACGGTACGCTGCTCTTGGCGGGCGCATCGAACAACACTAGCATCCACACAGAAAAACGACGGTTATCCATCCGGTTTTACGGGACATTCGTACCAGAAATGACCAGTAACACTCTGCCCGTTCACGACCGGGTCATTGACACTCACACGAGCAGAAATGTGCGCGGGCTGGCAGAATCGCCCTTTATTGCGTTTCTCACGCCCGTCGAGCCAGGAATTCCCCATGAAAATGAAAACCGCCCTCTTGATCGTCAACCCTTGTGATGATGAAGAAGACAACATGGCCATGCTCTGCTGCCACAGCGAACAGGGCGAAATGTTCCTGATGAGCCGCTACCCCGATGAAGACGAGCTGGAAATTACCCTCGACGGCGAACCGTCGACCCTGGACGGCGTGAAAGTCACGCTCAGCCCTTCCCTGCTGAAGATCGAAATTGCTGCGGCAGATGCTGATGCACTCAACGGCGACGATGTGCTGGAGATCACCTTTGATGCCGACATGACCGATCTGGCCGAGCTGGAAGAGACCTTGCAGAACATTCTTGAAGGTACTGGCACTTATATCAGCCAGCTCTAAATCTCGGCGTCTGCGCAGACGCCTTCGCGAGCAAGCCCGCTCCCACATTTGATCGCATTCTTACTGGAAGAACATGGTCGACTGTGGGAGCGGGCTTGCTCGCGAAGGCGTCTGCGCAGACGCCTTCGCGAGCAAGCCCGCTCCCACATTTGATCGCATTCTTACTGGAAGAACATGGTCGACTGTGGGAGCGGGCTTGCTCGCGAAGGCGTCTGCGCAGACGCCTTCGCGAGCAAGCCCGCTCCCACATTTGATCGCATTCTTACTGGAAGAACATGGTCGACTGTGGGAGCGGGCTTGCTCGCGAAGAGGCCCGAGAGAGCACCGCCACCCTGTGACCTGTAGAAAATTCCTACAAGCATTGCCAATCATTTCCTGCACTTTGCACAAAATGCCGTTAGTCGCCGCCCCCCGCGATGGATTAAAGTAACGCCCCCAGCCCTGGCGTATTTCGAACGTCCTCGGCCACCCTTTTGCAGGAACAGTCATCGATGGAACATCGTGAAGCGCTACTCGCGCTGCGAACCTTTCTTTCAACGCAGATTCTCGGCCAGGAAAAACTCATCGAGCGCTTGCTCATCGCCCTGCTCGCCGACGGCCACATGCTGGTCGAGGGTGCTCCTGGCCTGGCCAAGACCAAGGCCATCAAAGAACTCGCCGAAGGCATCGAAGCCCAGTTCCACCGCATCCAGTTCACCCCTGACCTGTTGCCGGCCGACATTACCGGTACGGAAATCTATCGCCCGGAAACCGGCAGTTTCGTGTTCCAGCAAGGGCCTATCTTCCACAACCTGGTATTGGCGGACGAAATCAACCGCGCCCCGGCCAAGGTCCAGTCGGCACTGCTCGAGGCCATGGCCGAGCGCCAGGTCAGTGTCGGGCGCAGCACCTACGAGCTGTCGCCCCTGTTTCTGGTGATGGCCACGCAGAACCCGATCGAGCAGGAAGGCACCTACCCGCTGCCGGAAGCCCAGCTCGACCGCTTCCTGATGCACGTGAAAATCGGCTTCCCGGACGCGACGGTAGAGCGCAAGATCCTGCAACAGGCCCGTGGCGAAGCGCTCAATGGCGAAACCAAGCCAGAGCGCCGGGTCAGCCAGCAGGCCATTTTTGCAGCGCGCAAGGAAATCCTCGGCCTGTACATGGCCGACGCCGTGGAGGAATACCTGGTGCAACTGGTCATGGCCACCCGCACCCCCGCCAAGTTCGATCCGGAAATGGCCGAATGGATCGCCTACGGCGCCAGCCCGCGCGGCTCGATTGCCCTGGACCGCTGCGCCCGTGCCCACGCCTGGCTCGCCGGCCGTGATTTCGTCAGCCCCGAAGATATCCAGGCCGTGCTGTTCGACGTGCTGCGCCACCGCATCATTCTTTCCTTTGAAGCTGAAGCCGCCGGTATCGATCAGGACCGGGTGGTCCAGCGGATTCTCGACGTCGTAGCCGTCGCTTGACCCCGATGAACGCCAGCCTGCCGCCCGAGCCGGGCATCCGTGTCAGCCTCGCCGACCTGATCGAGATGCGTCATCGCGTGCGCGAAGTGCAGCTGTTTTCCACGCCGAGCCAGCGCAGCCCGCTGATTGGCCTGCACCACTCCAAATTGCGCGGCCGCGGCGTCGACTTCGACCAGGTGCGGGTCTATCAGGCCGGCGACGATGTGCGCACCATTGACTGGCGCGTCACGGCGCGCACCCAGGAGCCACACACCAAGCTGTTCCACGAAGAACGCGAGCGGCCGATTTTCATCATGGTCGAACAAAGCCGCCGGCTGTTTTTCGGCTCGGGCCAGATGTTCAAGTCGGTACTCGCCGCACAGGCCGCGAGCCTGATCGGTTGGGCAGCCCTGGGCCACAACGATCGGGTCGGCGGGCTGGTGTACGGCGACAACGTGCACTACGAAATCAAGCCTCGGCGCAGCAAGCAAAGCCTGCTGCAGTTGCTCAATCGGCTGGTGCGGGTCAATCAGTCGCTCAACAGTGAAGTCGAGCCGGACCGTGACGCCTTCGGTATCGCCCTGCGCCGCGCCCGGGAAGTGTCACGCCCGGGCAGCCTGGTGATCGTGATCTGCGACGAACGCGCCCTTTCGGCAAGTGCCGAGCAGCAGCTGAGCCTGCTATCGCGCCATTGCGACCTGTTGCTGCTGCCGTTGTCCGATCCGCTGGATCATGCCTTGCCCGCCGCTGGCCTGTTGCGTTTCGCCGAACGCGGTGCGCAACTGGAGCTCGACACGCTGAATTTCGAACTGCGCCAGACTTACCGGGCCCAGGCCGAAGCACGCATCGCACGCTGGGAGCTGCTCGCGCAGAAGCTGGGCGTCTTGCTGATGCCCCTGAGTACCCAGAGCGAGATGGTCGAACAACTGCGCGAGTACCTGAACCCACAGAAACCGGGGAAAGGTCGATGAACGGGCTGGAACAACTGCAACCGCTGATTTCTCCGCCGCCGGTCGAGTTTTGGCCGCCTGCGCCGGGCTGGTGGTTACTGTTGCTGTTGCTGCCGCTGCTCGGCTTCGGGCTGTGGAACCTGCGCCGTTTCATTCCCCGCAAACGCCCCGTGGTGCGCGCCGAACAGCCGCTGGACCCGGTTCGCCTGGCCGCACTGGCCGAATTGGCGCTGATGCCCAAGCCGTACGACGGCGCGCCGGCCGGTGCCTGGCTGCAGCAACTCAACGGCTTGCTCAAGCGCCTGTGCCGCAACCACTATCCCTACAGCCAGAGCCATACCCTCAACGGCCGCAAATGGCTGGCGTTCCTCGACAACCGCTGCCCGGCAGCCGGCCTGACCCGCTGGATGGTGCTCGTCGAAGGCGCCTACAAACCCGAATGCAAACTCGATGACAAGGCCATCGCCGGCCTGACCCAGTCCGTCGAAACATGGATTCGCAAGCATGTTTGAGTTCGCCTGGCCGTGGATCTTCGCCCTGTTGCCCTTGCCGTGGTTGATGCGCCTCGTCTTGCCGGTCGCCGACAGTGGCGAACCGGCGCTCAAGGTCAGTTTTCTAAGCGACCTGGAGGGCCTCGCCGGCCGCCGCGCCCGCGCCAACCTGCCGGCCTGGCGCCAACAGTCGCCGTTCATTCTGCTGTGGTTGCTGCTGCTGATGGCCGCCGCGCGCCCGCAGTGGCTGGGTGAACCGTTACCGATCGCCGCCAGTGGCCGCGACTTGCTGGTCGCGGTGGACGTTTCGGGCTCGATGGATTTTCCCGACATGCAGTGGCAGGACGAAGACGTCAGTCGCCTTTCGCTGGTCCAGCATCTGCTCGGAGACTTTCTCGAAAGTCGCGAAGGTGACCGGGTCGGCCTGATCCTGTTCGGCAGCCAGGCCTACGTGCAGGCGCCGCTGACCTTCGACCGCCACACCGTGCGCGTCTGGCTCGACGAGGCACGCATCGGCATTGCCGGCAAAAACACCGCCATCGGCGATGCCATCGGCCTTGCCCTCAAGCGCCTGCGCCAACGCCCGGCGCAGAGCCGCGTGCTGATCCTGGTCACCGACGGGGCCAACAATGCCGGTGAAATCGATCCGCTCACCGCCGCCCGACTGGCGGCCAGGGAAGACGTGAAAATCTACCCGATCGGCATCGGTGCCGATCCGGAGCAAAGCGGCACCGTGGGTTTCCTCGGCGTCAATCCGAGCCTGGACCTGGACGAGCCGTCCCTGAAGGCCATCGCCGAAGCCACCGGCGGCCGGTATTTCCGCGCCCACGATGGCAAGGAACTGCAAGCGATCAAGCAAACCCTCGATCAACTGGAACCCGTGGCCCAGCAACCGACCCAGGCCCGTCCGGCCCAGGCGCTGTATCAATGGCCCCTGGCGCTGGCACTGCTGTTGAGCATGCTGCTGGTGGCCCCGGTTCTCTGGCCGGACAACCCGTTGCAACGCCTGTTTACCAAGGATCTGTTTTTGCAAACCCAATTGCTGCCGGACTGGCGCCAGCGTCTCAAGCGCCTGCGTCTGCGGAGGCGCCGATGAGTGCGCTGTGGCCTTACTGGTTCCGCCCCTGGTGGCTGCTGTTGCTGCCGGTGCTTGGCTGGTTGCTCTGGCACCTCTGGCACCGCAAGAAGCGCGCCGGGCGCTGGCAGATGATTCTGCCTCCAGCCTTTCATGCCGCACTGCTCAGCGGTGGCAGCGGACGTGACAGTAAATTGCCCTGGGTCGCGCTCGGCGTGGCGTGGCTGTTGGCCGTGCTCGCGTTGCTGGGCCCGGGTTGGGAGCGCATCGAACAAACCAGCCAGAAGCCCGCCGACCCGCTGGTGGTGATCCTTGAACTGACCCCGCAAATGCTCGCCACCGACGTCGCGCCCAATCGGCTGGAACAGGCCCGGCGCAAGCTGTTCGACCTGCTGCAGGTGCGCAGCGATGCCCAGACGGCGATCGTCGTCTACGCCGGCAGTGCGCATACGCTGGTGCCGCTCTCCGACGACCTGTCCACCAGCCGCAACCTGCTCGATGCCCTCAAGCCGTCGTTGATGCCCGAGGCCGGCCAGCGCGCCGACCTGGCAGTAGCCAAGGCCTTGGCCCTGCTGGAGCAAGGCGCACTCGGTGACGGGCGGATCCTGCTGATCGGCTCGTCCCTGACGGAAGAGGAACGCCTGGGGATTCGTCGTGCAATGGCGGGCAAATCCACGCAATGGCTGATGCTCGGCATCGGCACCGCCGAAGGCTCGCCGATCACCCAGGAGGACGGCAGCTTCCTCAAGGACGAACAAGGCGCGATCCTCGTACCGCGCCTGGACGAGCCCGGCCTGAAAGGCTTCGCCCACGACCTCGACGGACGCTATCGCAACGCCCGCCTGGACGACAGCGACCTGCGCGCCCTTGGCCTGCTCGACGGCCCGCGTCACTTGCGTAATGACGGCCAGACGCTGATCCTCGACGCCTGGGCCGACCAGGGTTACTGGCTGCTGCTACCACTGTTGCTGCTCGCGGCCTGCGCGGGACGTCGCGGCTGGCTGCTCTGCCTGCCGCTACTGCTGCTGGCGTTGCCTCAACCCGGCTACGCCTTCGACCTCGCCGACCTGTGGCTGCGTCCTGATCAGCAAGGTGTGCAATTACTCAAACTCAAGCGTCCGGCCGAGGCCGCGCGGCGCTTCGAAGACCATCAGTGGCAAGGCCTGGCGCTCTACGAAGCCGGAGACTACGCCGGCGCCGCCGAGCGGTTTGCCGAAGGCAACGATGCCCATGCCCACTACAATCGAGGCAATGCCCTGGCCAAAAGTGGAGAGTTGGAGGCCGCCCTGGACGCCTATGAACAGGCACTGGAACGCCAACCGGATTTGCGCCCGGCACTGACCAACAAGGCGCTGGTGGAAGAATTGCTCAAGCAGAAGAACACCCCGCCCGCCCCGGAGCCGGCCGCCAGCGAAGAACCCCAGGCCAACGAGCAGCAAACACCGCCCGGGGCCACGACGCAGCCTTCGGACAACGGCGAGCCGCAGGCGCAGGAACCGCAGGCGGGTACCGACGCCGAGCACCCGCCAACGTCGCCACACAAGTCCGGAACCAACGAAGTGCCGGGCAGCGAACTGGGTGACGAGCAGCACACGACGCCGCCCCTGCGCCCGGCCACCGACAGCATCGAAGGTGAGCAGCGTCAGGCACTGGAGCAGTGGTTGCGGCAGATCCCGGACGACCCGGGCGAACTGCTGCGGCGCAAATTCTGGTACGAACAGCAACAACATCAGGATCAGGAAAAAACTCGATGACCCGCTTCACCGTATTATTGCTCGCGCTGTTGCACGGCCTGTTGTTCTGCACCGCTCAAGTGCAGGCAGCAGAGCTGGTCGCCAGTGTGGACCGCAGTCGCCTGAGCTCCGGCGAAACGGTCGAGCTGACCCTGGAATCCACCGACGTGACACAGTTCGGTAAACCCGACATGACACCGCTGGAGCCGCTGTTCGAAGTGCGCGGCACACGCCAGGTCAACCAGTTGAACACCCTCAGCGGCGAAAACCGGGCCACCACCCGCTGGATCGTCACCCTCCTGCCCCGGCAAAACGGCAGCGTGGTGATTCCGCCACTGCAACTGGGCGAACTGCAGAGCCAGCCGATCACCCTGCAAGTGGTCGAGAGCGAAACACCGGACAACCCGAACAAACGGGCCGCAGTGTTCATCGATGCCAGCCTCGATCAATCCAGCGTGTACGTTCAGGCCCAGGCGATCCTGACCCTGCGTATCTACCATTCGGTGTCGCTGTACGACGACAGCAGCCTGCCGCCCTTGCAGATAGCTGATGCGCGTATCGAACAATTGGGCGACTCACGCACCTACGAGAAAGACATCGATGGCCTGCGTCATGGCGTGATCGAAATGCGCTACGCGATCTACCCGCAACACAGCGGCGAACTGATCATTCCGGCGCAGGTCTTCAACGCCGCACTGGTCGATGCACAACCGGTACAGGACACCGCCCAGGGGCCAAAATCCGGCAAGCTGATGCGCGTGACCTCCGCCGAACTGCTGTTGACGGTCAAGGCCAAGCCCATCACCTATCCGACCGACGCCCCCTGGCTGCCTGCGCGCAGCCTGACCCTGAGCGAAAGCTGGAACCCGGAGCCGGATCATGCCCTGGTTGGCGATTCGTTGACCCGCAGCCTGACGGTGAAGGCCGAAGGCTTGTCCAGCAGCCAACTGCCACCGCTGGCCGGCACCGAAGTCGGCGGTCTGCGCCGCTACCCGGATCAACCGGTGCTCGGTAACCAGAACAGCGACCGCGGCCTGGTCGGCAGTCGTGAAGACCGCGAGGCCCTGGTGCCGACAAGGACCGGTGCCATCGAGTTGCCCACCGTCGACGTGGTCTGGTGGAACACCTTCGAAGACCATCTGGAACACAGCAGCCTGCCCGCACGCACGCTGCACGTAGCGACCAATCCAAGCCTGGTGGTCGATACCCCGGCCGGTGCGTTACCGGTCGATGCCAGCGCCGACAGCCAGGCACTCTGGCACTGGAAGCTCAGCACCCTGATTCTGGCCTGCACCACCCTGCTCGGCTTCGGCCTCTGGTGGCGCGGCCGCTGGCAACCGGCGGTGATGCGTGTCACTCAACCCGGCCCGAGCCCGCGCACCGTGCTCGACGACCTCAAGCGCGCCTGCCACGCCAACGACTCCCACGCCACCCGCCAGGCCCTCGACGCCTGGGCCCGCCAACAGCCGGAAACCCTGGCCGACATGGCCGCCCGCTTCGTGCCGCTGTCCGACGCCCTCGACGGCCTGAACGGCGCGCTGTACAGCGAAACCGGCCAGCATTGGCAAGGCGACGAATTGTGGCGGGCGATCAAGGCGATCCCGATGGCCGAACGGGTTCAGGATCCGGTCGGCGACAGTGGGTTGCCGCCGCTTTATCCGAAGTAAGGAAAGCTGGCATGTATGCAGGATCACCAGTAACGATCGAAGTGGGTCATATCGATAGATCCTCTGCGGAATGACCCTTTTAACGGCTCGAATCCGAAGAACTCAAATCTTGCCGCTACGTCATCGCGATCTGGCGACCCCCTTTGCGGGCTCGCCGTGAATTCTTTCGGTTCCGCTCGCTGAATACTTTTAGGCTGCACATGAATCAGGAAATCAATTGCCCCACCTGACCTTTTGATTTTTTCCACACTGACGGCTTCCAGATCGAAATCTTCGATTATTCGACTTGTACTTTTTCCGTTCGGTGTTTTAGTGAAAAAAACGGCACTTAAATCTTCCATTTCATTTGCACTGCTTACCGTATTGGCGAGTGCTTTATAATTCAGAACATTCTCCCTTTTTATAATCGAGGGCAACCTACCGAAAAAACCAAGCTGATTAGCGACAATCTCATACTGATACCGCGCAACATCATTAGCATAAAATTCAACCGCACGACCAGCGCTTGCATTGTCATTCCCCGGCGGCGTGGTCTTATAGTTTTCCTTGAAAACCCAGATTTCTTCGCGAAACTCATTTACAAACCAACTTTCATAGCGTTGGCCACCCTCATAATGGAAGTATGTAGAACTGATCAAATGAGATTCAGGGTCGAAGTCCGGCGGCTCAAATTTTTCCTGTATGAAGCGGCGCGCGGCTTGACTTTTTTGATCCAACCGGTCAAACCTCGCCTTCAGATTCGTATGTTGAAAAGAATGACTCACAGCATCCGCAATGCCCGGCTTCAAACCATCGACATCAGTGAGTGAAGTAGGTCGATTTTCAACCATCGCATAGAGGTTTTGACCATACACCGTACCGGACGGATCCGGACTTATCCAGCGACATAACCAAGTGGCGTAATATCTGAAACCATAATAATAAAGCCCTGTAGCATCGCGTTCCTTGCCCGAGTACCGGATTGCTTTGTACTTTGATGCTTCCTCACTTCTACTGCTATGCCATGCAGTCCCACCAAACGGATAGTAACTTTCCTGACTACTCAGCCCGCCACACCCGTCAAGCTCGAGAGTGCTTGACCCTAGATGATCTTTCAAGCAATAGGTTATTTGATCGTTAGTGACTCCAACTGGTGGATCTTGCGCCCACTGCATTATCCGAGCACGACATCTTCCTAGATCGATATCCACCACATGATGTTCGCGACGTTCACATCTATGGATCTCAAGGCCAGGAAGATAAAACACCTGAGCCAACATGATCCGGTCTCCGACCTGCGTCATGTGCACTTTCCTCACACGTCGCCCCGTACCATCGTAATAATATCGTTCTTCGTCATTACTACCACTCTCACGCTTGACCAGAGTAACCTTTTGCAGTTGATTACGAACATTCCACGACATTCGTTGGCCACGAGTAAGCTCATGCTGGTTCCCGTTTGCGTCAAATCCCTGAGCGATTTCCTGCTCGGCCGGCAGTGAGCCATCCTCGTATTGACCCAAGCTCCGATTGCCAAACTCGGAAACCGCCATCCTGACTGTTGGCGAATTGCTGTGATATCGAACTCGCTGATTTCCCGATTTGTCATATTCGAAACTTTGCGTGTAACTGCGCAAACAATTCGGATCAATAGGCACTTTTTGCCACGCCGGCAATTGAGGTCCAAACATTGGGGAACCTATTTCACGACCTATTGCTAAAATAAGTTGGTAGAGGCTGTCGTACTGATAAAAGCTAACCCGCTCTACTTTCTGATTTTTATAAAAGCTTATCGGCTGAGCAGCGTTTTCTATATGCAAGATATTGCCAACCGGATCATAGACATATCGTAAGTCTTGCAAGATCCTCGAGAAGCCGCGACCGACGACAAGTCGACTCAGTCGGCTGTTTTCAGGATCATATTCAGCGACGACATTTGCACCGCACCCTAAGTGCTCACTCTCAATCTGCCCTTGGGCGTTATAGCGCATATCACTAACTAAAGTGCATGTTTTTCGATCACCACCAGACGTTTGAAGCTGTACATTTCGCAACTCACCAGATTCCGTATAATCGAAATTTTGCGTATTGCCCAACGCATCAACTTTAGCGCGCAACTCACCCGACGCAAAATAACGAAACGTTGAGATAAAGCATTCATCCGCCAATAACTTGTCACGCAAAGACAAGTCGGACGACCAATCGGAGGTATCCAGGCTCGCCATAAATTGCCTGGATTCTTCCAGCAGGTGGCCATTCAGTGAATATCGGGTGAAACGCAACGTGCCTGCCTCATCATCATGGCAAACAAGACGGCCGCCCTGATTTCGAAATATTTCGCCCTCCCCCGTACCCCCATAAAAAAACCGCTCAACTATTTTTTCTTGTTCATCTTTTGTGGACGCCCGCACTGCAATCAGTCGAAGTAGAAAATCGTAGGAGTACTGAAATTCACTACTGCGACTATCCCAAAGATGGTACTCCCTGCAAGCACTCCCAAACAATGTCACACGCCAACCTGCATCAACACTATCTGTAAGCAGTTCGGCGCCGGACAAACTGCGGACCCGAATTAAATTGGCCGCGAGTGTATTCCCCAACTCTACTTTCGCCCATAGCCTAGGATCCCAACTGGTGATTTCACGCCCCATCAAATCGCAACAAAAACGTGTGATTCGTCGTTCTGGCACCTGATTGGCTTGCGAGCGGCAGTAGCCAATTTCACGGCAAACACCACCACGAGGATCAATGGCCCTCAACTTGGGTGTGGCACGGTCCAAAAAGGTATTGTTCATGCGCACTTCTATAGCATGAGTATAAATACTGCCGCTACTGTCAGAAATAACAGGTCGCCTGGGGCCAAAAATCACAAAACGGCGAAACCATCGCCCCCTCCGTACTTCGAACGCATCGCAAAAGACTTTCTGCTCAAACATTTGGTTGATCCCGTCAAGCGCTTTTGCCAGTAAACTCCCCCCCTTCGCCGCCTTCATTTTTCACGCGGCCATTACCTATTTTGTAGCGGAGTCCGCCTTGCGCTTGTTTCACACCTCCGACTGGCACCTTGGGCAGAACCTGCACGGCCAGGATCGCGATTTCGAACACGGCTGTTTTCTCGACTGGCTGCTGCGTCAATTGAAGCTCGATCAGCCGGATGTGCTGTTGATTGCCGGCGATATCTTCGACACGGTCAATCCGCCGGTCAAAGCCCAGGAACGCCTCTACGACTTCATCGTCAGCGCCCATGAACAGCAGCCGTTGCTGACCATCGTGATGATTGCCGGCAACCACGATTCCGGCTCGCGGATCGAGCTGCCCGCGCCGTTGATGCGCCGCCTGCGCACCCATGCGCTCGGTCGTGTGCTGTGGCTCGATGACGGGCAACTGGATGCCGAGCGCCTGCTGTTGCCGCTGCCGGACGCCAAGGGCAAAACCGTCGCCTGGTGCCTGGCGCTGCCGTTCCTGCGCCCAGCCGAAGTCACCGGCGCGCATCTGGGCGACAACTACCTGCGTGGCATTGGCCAGGTCCATGAATGGCTGATCGAGGCAGCGAACGCAAAGCGCAAGAAAGGCCAGGCGCTGATCGCCATCAGCCACGCGCACATGGCGGGCGGATCGGTGTCGGAAGACTCCGAGCGCAGCCTGATCATCGGCAACGCCGAAGCCCTGCCTGCCAGCCTGTTCGGACCGAGTATCAGCTACGTTGCCCTCGGCCACCTGCACAAACCGCAGAAGGTCAACGGCGAGGAGCGCATCCGCTACAGCGGTTCGCCGATTCCGCTGTCGTTCTCCGAGATCAGCTATCAGCACCAGATTCTCGACATCACACTCGACGGCGAAACCCTGGTCAGCGTCGAGCCGAAGCTGATCCCCCGTTCGGTCAACCTGCAACGCATCGGCCCGGCGCCGTTGAGCGAGATCCTGCTGCAGCTGGCGGATCTGCCGGACATCGATCTGCTGGCCGACATCCAGCGCCAGCCGTGGCTGGAGGTGCGGGTGCGCCTCGATGAACCGCAACCCGACCTGCGCAACCAAGTGGAAACCGCCCTGCAAGGCAAGGCCGTGCGCCTGGTGCGCATCGCCGCGGAATACGCAGGTAATGGCCGCCGTGACGGCGTCGAGGACGGCAACACACTGATCGAGCTGGACCAGCTCACGCCTCATGAACTGTTCAGTCGCGCCTGGCAGGACAACTATGGGAGCGAGGTCGACGAGCAGACCCTCAAGGACTTCGCCGAGCTGTTGCAGGACGTGCAGATGGAGAGCGAACAGCCATGAAAATCCTCGCGATCCGCCTGAAGAACCTCGCCTCGCTGGCCGGGCCGTTTGAAATCGACTTTACCGCCGAACCCCTGGCCAGTGCCGGACTGTTCGCCATCACCGGGCCGACCGGTGCCGGAAAAAGCACCCTGCTCGATGCCCTGTGCCTGGCGCTGTTTGGTGCCGTGCCACGACTGAACAACACCGGCCGCGATGCCAAGGTACCGGACGCCGACGGCGAAATCGGCACCGGCGACCCGCGCACCCTGCTGCGTCGTGGCACAGGTGAAGGGTATGCGGAAGTGGATTTCGTCGGCGTCGACGGCCGTCGTTATCGCGCCCGCTGGGAAGCCAATCGCGCTCGGGACAAGGCCGCCGGCAAGCTGCAGGCCAGCCGCCAGAGCTTGCGTGACATCGATCAGGATCAATTGCTCGCCAGCCAGAAAGGCGAATACAAGACTCAGCTCGAAGCCGCGCTGGGGCTGAACTTCGAACAATTCACCCGCGCCGTGCTGCTGGCGCAAAGCGAGTTCAGCGCATTCCTCAAGGCCGACGACAACGACCGTAGCGAGCTGCTGGAAAAACTCACTGACACGGCGCTCTACACGCGTCTGGGTCGTCGGGCCTTCGACAAGACCAAGGAGGCTCGCGAGGCTCACAAGTTGCTGCAGGACCAGGCCAGCGGGGTGACGCCACTGTCGCCTGAAGCCCGAGCCGAGCTCGATGAGCGCTTCAATGAAGCCCAGCGGCAACTTAAAACCCGACAGGCGCAGCTCAAACAGGTGGAGCTGCAACACACCTGGCTCAAGGTCTTGCAGCAGTTGCAGGACGCACAACAGAGCGCAACCGAACAATTGCAATCGGCCCAACAACATTGGGACGGCCTGACCGGCGAGCGCTTGAAGCTGACACGCCTGGAGCAACTGGCCCCGCAGCGGCACCAGTTCGCGCGTAAAGCCGAACTGTCCGCCCAGCTCACACCGCTGGCTGCACACATTCAACAGCATGTTCAACAGCAATCCGGACTGAATGAGCGTCAGGTTCAGCTCGAACACAGCCTGAGCGCGGCGAAAACAGCACTGGCCGCGGCACAGGGCCAACACAGCCACAGCGCGCCGTTGCTGCGCCAGGCCTTCGAAGAGCAGAGCAGCCTCGCCCGCCTGGTCAAGGAAGCCAGCCTTGGCGCCGAGCTCAAGCAGCAGGCAGAACTGGCCTGCACTCAGGGGCAAAGCACGATCCAGGGTTTGCTCGACCAGCAGACCCAAGTCGCCGAGCGTTTGCAACGGATTGCCGGTGAACTTGAACAGAGCACTCATCTGGCGCCGCTGAGCGATGCCTGGAACGCCTACCGTGATCGTCTGCAACAACTGATGCTGATCGGTAATCGCTTGAACAAGGGCCAGGTCGAACTGGCCACCCTGGAGCAAAACGCCGCACGCGCCGCCGAAGAACTGACCGCACAGCGTCAGAGCCTCGAGGTGCTGTACAAAGAGGCCGGGGCCGAGCCCGAAGCGGTGGCCGAGCAGATCCGGATTCTCGGCAGCCTGCTACAGGACAACCGCAAACAACTGCGGGCCGTGGAAGAGCTGACGCGGCTTTGGGCCAGCCAGCAGGATCTGGACAAGCTCGGTGCCGAGCTACAGCAGCGCCAGCTCGCGGCGCAGCAAGAGCGGGAGCGTCTGACCCAGGACGGTGTGAAGGCCAAGACTGAACTGACCGTCGCCGAACAGACCCTGACCGTCACCCGCGAACTGCTGGAACGTCAGCGTCTGGCGCGCAGTGAGAGCGTCGAGGAACTGCGTGCGCAGTTGCAGGACGATCAGCCGTGCCCGGTTTGCGGCAGTCCGGACCATCCTTATCACCAGCCCGAAGCCTTGCTGCAAAGCCTGGGCCGCCACGATGAAAGCGAACAGGCCAATGCCCAGAAAGCCGTGGACCTGCTCAAGGAAAAACTCACCGATTTGCGTGCCGAAGTCGGCGGCGTGATTGCCCAGCAAAAAGAACTGCTGCGCCAGCAGGAACAGCTCGCGACTCAGCAACAAAGCCTGGCGCCGAGCCTTGAGACACACCCGCTGTCCCCGCAACTGTTGGTCCACGATGCAGACAAGCGCGATGCCTGGCTGGCGCAACAAAGCAGCCAGTTGAACCAGAGCATTGCACAGGACGAACAACGGCAAACCGCCCTGCTCACCCTGCAACAGGATGCTGCGCGCCTGACGCAGCAACTGCGCAGCGCCGAAACGGCCAACCAGCAGGCGACACAGCACCTGCTCGACCAGCAACGGGAATTGAGCAGCGACCGCCAACGCCTGGACGAAGAACTGACGGCGTTCAGCACCCTGCTGCCAGCCGAGACGCTGCAAGCACTGCGCAATGAACCCGCCGCGACCTTCATGCAGCTCGACCGGCAGATCGCCCAGCGCCTGCAACAACTCGACCAGCAGCGCGATGAACTCGGCGAACAGCAACAGCGCCAGCAGACGCTGGACAAAGAACAGTACCAACAGCAGACCCGCGCCCAACAACTGGACATTGCGCAGCAGCAATTCACCGCGCTGGCAGTACAGCAACAGGCTTGCCAGGAAAAACTGGCGCAACTGCTGGGCGAACACGCCAGCGCTGAACAATGGCAACAGCAACTGGATCAAGCCGTCGAGCAGGCACGCAATGCCGAAGCAACCGCCAGTCAGGAACTGCAAAGCGTGCGTACGGAGCTGGTGCAACTGGCCGCCGAACTCAAGGCGCAACAGGAGCGCGCGCAAGCCCTGGAAAGCGAAGACCGCGAGCTGAGCGCCAGGATCGCCGACTGGCGCGCGCAACATCCGGAACTGGACGACGACGGACTGCACGAGCTGTTGAGCGTCAGCGAGCAACAGCTCAGCGAACTGCGCCAACGCTTGCAGCAGAGCGAAAAAGCCATCGAGCAATCCAGGGTGCTGTTGCAGGAACGGGATCAGCGTCTGCTCGAACATCAAGCACAGCACAACGGCAACCTTGACGCAGAACAACTGGCTGGCGCACTGGTCGACCTGCAAAACCTGGCGGCCACCAGCGAGCAACACTGTGCCGAACTGCGCGCCGAACAGGCCGAGGACCAGCGCCGGCAGAACGCCAATCAGGCCCTGGCGCAGCAAATCGCCGACGCCTACAACGAGTATCAACGCTGGGCACGCTTGAATGCGCTGATCGGCTCCGCCACCGGCGACACCTTCCGCAAGATCGCCCAGGCCTACAACCTCGACCTGCTGGTGCACCACGCCAACGTGCAATTGCGCCAACTGGTGCGCCGCTATCGCCTCAAACGCGGCGGCAGCATGCTCGGGTTGCTGGTGATGGACACCGAGATGGGCGACGAATTGCGTTCGGTGCACTCGCTGTCCGGTGGCGAGACCTTCCTGGTATCGCTGGCGCTGGCCCTGGGCCTGGCGTCGATGGCGTCCAGCACGTTGAAAATCGAGTCGCTGTTCATTGACGAAGGCTTTGGCAGCCTCGATCCGGAATCCCTGCAACTGGCCATGGACGCCCTCGACGGCTTGCAAGCCCAGGGCCGCAAGGTCGCGGTGATTTCCCACGTACAGGAAATGCATGAACGGATTCCGGTGCAGATCCAGGTCCGCCGCCAGGGCAACGGCCTGAGCACCCTGGAGGTGAAATGAACAGGCTGTATTCCTTCCGCCGCTGCCCGTACGCCATACGCGCACGCATGGCCGTGCGTTATTCGGGAGTGGCCGTGGACATCGTCGAAGTCAGCCTGAAGGCCAAGCCCGCCGAGATGCTTGCACTGTCGGGCAAAGGCACGGTGCCGGTCCTGAACGCCGATGGCCGGGTGATCGACGAAAGCCTCGACATCATGCGCTGGGCGCTGGCGCAGAACGATCCGCAGGACTGGTTGCTCAAGGCTGATCCAGACGCAGCGGCACAGATCGCCCCTCTGCTCGAACACAACGATCAGGTGTTCAAGGTGCACCTGAATCGCTACAAGTACGCCGAACGTTATCCCGAGCAGCCGATGGAGGTTTATCGCGCTGAAGGCGAGGTGTTTTTACAAAGGTTGGAAGCGTTACTGGAGGGCCGTGACTACCTGCTGGCGAGCCATCCAAGCCTGGCTGATATCGCATTGATGCCCTTCGTACGGCAGTTTGCACATGTGGATCGCGAATGGTTCGGGCAGACGCCTTACCTGCGCTTGCAAGCGTGGCTACAGCGGCTCTTGGACTCGGATCTGTTCACATCAATCATGAAGAAATAAGCGCCCCCCCTGTAGGAGCCAGCTTGCTGGCGATGGTGTGTCAGTTGACGCTGTGGTGCCTGACCCACCATCGCCAGCAGGCTGGCTCCTACAAGGGTCAGCGGTGTATCCGACGACTCAGGCCAGCACCCCACACATCCCGAGGGCCGAGCAATCGAGCTGGAACGGCCCGAAAGCCACGCCCTCACTCCTGATCGGCGGATTGCCGGCCAGCATGCCCTGGGCATTGGCGTTTTCGATGTTGCGGGCAATGTTGTGGTTGGCTTCGATGGCCCGTGCCACTGAACCCGCCGAGCCCTGTCCGATCCCCAACAGGGAGGATCCGTTGGTCATGAATGCCAGGAAAGCGATGACCCAAAGTCTGTGCCCTTTCATGCGCCGACGACTCCCGCGAGTTCAGCCTGATCAACGCTCGCGCTTGGCGCACGGTGTTCAAACTGGATGCCGGGATGAGCGACCTGGATCGGTGCTTCGAAATTGGTTTGCGACTGGGCTGAAAGGCTGACCAGCAGCACCATGGCAAGGTAAAGACCGATCGCCACATAGGCGCCGTGTTTGGCAGAAGTGAGAATTGCGCTGGCCATGATGTTCTCCGCAGGCATGTTTCAATGCCCACAGAATCGATCAAAAAAGCCTGGGTAACCACTCAGGGTTATCCATAGTGACCATCAGCCTCGTTGATCATTAAGCCAGACTATTTCAGTCATCAACAAAACTCATCAAGCGTTCGCGGGCAGCATCCGGCTCACCCGGAACAGGGTCGGCTGCCGACAAAATGGGGGTGGAATAGAGAAACAGAAGAACCAATGCCAGACGCGTCACCATGCTGCCGATCCTTGCCGTGAGAAGGAGTCAAAAAATCAGCGTCAATTTAAACTCGTGGCGATGTGATATCAAGCGCGGCATTGATAGCAATTTGATGCTGTCGCAAATGCGTTATGCAGGAGCGACATCACTCTGATCGTTTTCGACACTCAGGTTTTCAACAGGAGGGTCTTCGATCAACAGTGACTTCGCTCCTGCATAAAGGCAGGGGGTGAACGTTCAGGCTTGGGTCTTGTGATCCAGCGCGGCGTAGAAGTTGGCGCTCTGTTGCAGATACTTCTGGGTGTAGCTCTGGGTGTGGGCTTTTTTGTCGCTGATTTCAACGTTGGCACTGGCTGGCAGCGCAACGGTGGCAGAAATGGCGGATGCGGCGATGACAGAGAAGATGTTGAAGTTCATGGCGGTATTCCTCGGATTCAGTTGGCTTGCTTGCCCGGTGGGGCCGTGAAGCAAACTTAACCCTCGAGGGTTGATGCCTTGAAATGCTTTGTAGCATTACCAAATATCAGCGTCATTGATAAAAGCAGACAGGCCCCATGAACCGGGGCCTGCGGCTTATTGACGCAGCAGAAACCCGAGGTCGCTCGGTGCGTCCATCGGCAGTTTTTGCACGGTCTTGCCCAGCAAGCCGGTCTTGGCATCGCGTTCGACGACGACAATCCGGTTGCTCTTCTGGTTGGCGATCAACAGGAAACGGCCGCTCGGATCGAGGCTGAACTCCCGCGGATGATCGCCCTCCACCGCCCGGCGCTGCAGCTCGTTGAGGTGGCCGGTGGCCGGATCAATGGCAAACACCAGCAGTTGATTGGCCGTGCCACGGTTGCTGACGTAGAGGTATTTGCCGTCGGCCGAGGCATGCAGCGCTGCCGCAGCCTTGTCTGATACCGGTTGCCCGGCGGCCAGATCGACCATCTGCGTCTGCTCGAGTGTGCCGTCGTGGTAATCGAACACCGCCACCTGGGCGCTCATTTCCATGGTCAGCCAAGCGTGTTTGCCATCGGCGCTGAACAGCAGATGACGGGGTCCGCTACCAGGCGGCAGCTGCACGAATGCCGGGGTGGCCGGGGTCAATGGCAGCTCCGGGTTGGCCTTGGGGTCGAAGCGGTACGCAAACACCTTGTCGGCGCCCAGGTCGTTGGAGAACACGTATCTGCCGTCCGGCGACGGGATCGTCGAATGCACGTGGGCCGAGGCCTGGCGCTCGGGATTGACACGGCTCGCCGGGTGGCTGCTCATCTGCACCACCGGTTTGAGCTTGCCATCGGCCGCCACCGGCACGACCGCGAGGGTGCCGCCCGGGTCTTCGGCCACCGAGTAATTGCTGACAAACAGATAGCTGCCATCGACGCTGAGACTGGAATGAGTCGGCTCGTTGCCCAGGCTTTGCACCTGGTTGATCAGGCTCAGTGCATGGGTCTTGGGATCGATGGCGTAGCTGCTGACGCGCCCCACCGGATCCGCCTGGCCGGGGCCGTTTTCGTTGACCACGAACAGGCGTCGCTGGTCCTTCGACAGGGTCAGCCACGAAGGGTTTTGGCTTTTGATCACTTGCAGGGGCCGGGCATCGATCTGCCCGGTGCGGCTGTCGAAAGCCAGGCGGTAGATGCCCTGGCTTTGACCCGCGGTGTAGGAACCCACAAGCAGTTGATGGTCGTCGGCGGACGCAGCCTGAACGCCCATCGCACCGATACTGCCGGCCATCAGCAGCGGCCAGAGTTTATTCATCCTCAGCTTCATCGTCATCGTTGTCACCGCTGACGACGTCGCCCAGGCAGACCAAACGGTGTTCACCCGAATCACCGATGATCAACCAGCTTTGCAGCGAGGCGTCGTATGTCGCAGCCTGAACCTGCGCCGGGGTGAACTCCCAGTGCTTGGCCGCGCGGCCGTCCATGCATTCGATATGCAGGTTGTCTTCGACATCGAGGGCGAATTCGAAGGCATGCAGCCCGTCGATTTCCACCATTCCACAGTGTTCGAGGGCATTGAGCAGGGTGTCGGTTACGGCAGTCATGGCAGTCAATCTTTGGGTGGGAAAACCGCAATGATAGCTCATGCGCCACATTCCCTGTGGGAGCGAGCTTGCTCGCGATGGCGGACTACCCGTCAACATCTATATTGACTGGACTACCGTCATCGCGAGCAGGCTCGCTGCCACAGTTTTTTTGCCTGGCCTCCCGACTGACCGTGGACTTCACGGAATGGCTTGTGCCATCGCTGCACTTCCCTCCCCCACAAAGATCTGCGTCGGCAACTTGAA